>PMUE01000146.1 GCA_003167055.1 Vulcanimicrobiota bacterium
CGATCGGCTTGCACACGCGCTTGGCGGGACGACCGGGCCGTGCTGCCGCGCTCGAACGGTTTTTGGATCACGTGCTCGCGCACGACGACGTGTGGATCTGCCGCCGCGTCGATATCGCGCGCCACTGGATTGCAAATCATCCGCCGCGATAATGGCCCGCACATGAACGTTGTCGAACGGCTCGAAGCTTTACGCACGCTCGGCGCGCACGAACGCGGCATCGACCGCGCGCTCTTGACGCCGCCGGAGCGTCGTGCGCGCGCGCTCTTCGCGTCGTGGGCACGCGCGAGCGGTCTGCACGTCACGCAAGACGGCGTGAGCAACCTGTTTGCGCGGCGTGACGGCACGCGCGCGAATGCCCAACCGATTCTCGTCGGTTCGCATCTCGACACGGTGCCGACCGGCGGCGCGTACGACGGCGCCTATGGTGTGGCGGCGGCGCTGTGCGCGCTCGACGTGCTCGACGTACGCGGCGTACGCACCGCGCATCCAATCGAAGCGGTCGCGTGGGCGGGCGAAGAGGGCAGCCGGTTTCCGTTGGGATGTTTGGGCAGTTCGGTGTTCGCCGGTTTGAACGACGAACGCACGGTATTGGAGATCGTCGGCGACGACGGCGTGACGCTCGCGCAAGCCCTTGCATCGCCGGAGGGCGGCTTACTCGAGGGTCTCCCGATGCGCACCGGACGCGACGTCGCGGCGTATCTCGAATTGCACGTCGAACAAGGCCCGGTGCTCGAAGATCTCGGACTGTCGCTCGGCATCGTGACCGCGATTGCGGCGCAGCGCCGGCTGCGCGCAACGGTCACCGGACGCAGCGGCCATGCCGGCACCGTGCCGATGGCGATGCGCGCCGATGCGCTCGGCGCCGCATCCGAACTCGTGCTCGCGCTCGAACGCGCAGCGCGCGAGCAGGGCGATGCAGTTGCGACCGTGGGACGCATGCTGGTCGAACCCAACGGCACCAACGTCATCCCGGCGCACGTGGTATTTTCGATCGATATTCGTTCGCCTGATGAAGCCAAGCTCGACGCGATCGAAGCGCGCCTCACCGAAGTGATCGCGCGCGTGCGAAAAGGGCGCGGTGTCGAGATCGAACTCGAAGCCTTCGAGCGGCGCTCATCGACGCCGATGACGCCGGCGCTTCGCGACGCGATTGCGCGCGCAATCACGACGCAGTGCGAAGCGTATGCCGACGTGCCGAGTGGCGCCGGACACGATGCGATGAGCTTAGGAAAGATCGCGCCGACCGCGATGATCTTCGTGCCGAGCACCGGCGGTCAGAGTCATGTGAGCGAGGAACGCACCGCCGACCGCGATCTGCTGCTCGGCGTCGAGGCGTTGGCGAATGCCATCGTCGAGGTTGACCGCGTCGTCGACTAGAATCGACATGCCAGTATGCGATTCTTCATCTGCGGTTCGGCGCTGACCGGACAACCCGACAACAAAAATCTTGGCGATGCAAAACTGCTGGGCCCGGCGCGCACGGCGGCAAAATATCGCCTGCACGCGGTCAAAAACGGTTGGCATCCGGGGATCTACGAAGTGCCCAGCGGCGGCATCTCGATTCTCGGCGAGTTGTACGAGCTCACGCCCGAACAACACGCAACGCTGATGGCCGGCGAACCGCCCGACATGTACCAGGTGACGATCGAGTTGGAAGACGGCTCGAATGCCGAGGCGATGCTGTTTCCGCGCGAGCTGATCGAGCAGCACGGCTACCCCGATATTTCACGCTTCGGCGGCTGGGCCGCATTTAAAGCCTCCGCCGGTTAACTCCCGCGATAGGTCGAGTACCCAAAGGGCGAGAGCAACAGCGGCACATGATAGTGCACGTCTTCGACAATGCTAAATCGCACCGGGATTTCGTCGTAGAACGACGGCGTGTGCAGTCCATCGAAATAGCTGCGCACGAAGAAGCGTAACTCGTAGACGCCGCGCGACAGACTGCCGGCGAGACTGATGGCGATGCGTCCGTCGACGTCGGTGATACCGCGTCCCAGCTCGCGCGGATGTGCGCCGAGGTGCCAGAGCGCGACGTCGATGCCGGTCGCGGGCGCCCCGCGTGCGATGTCGAGGACGTGGGTGCTGAGCGAAGCCATATCAGATTTGTGCTCCTTGATCGATCCATGCGCCGACTAGTGTGCGTTCGGTGTCGGTCATGTGCGTGATGTTCCCGAGCGGCATCGCGCGCGTGGTCACGGCTTGTTCGCGAACGCGCGGGGCGTTTGCTGCGATGTGCGCTGGCGCATCGAGCAGCACACCGGCCGGCGCGATTGGAAAGCCGGGCTGTGTCGGATGCGCCGCGTGGCAGACGGCGCAGCGTTGCGCGAAGATCGGTTCCACACGCGCAAAGCTCACCGGCGCCGCCGTCGCACTCGCTGAGCCGCGCGGCGCAAGGGCAATCGCCGTCGCAACGATGACGAGCGCGGCGGCTGCGGGCAGCACCCACACCAGGCGCGCGCGGTGCGTCAAGATGAAGAAATAGCGCACCAATACGCCCGCGACGCCGAGCGCGACGAGCACGAGCCACCCGTACGTGCCCGAGTACGTCATCGGGTAGTGGCTGCTGATCATCGTGAACAGCACCGGCAGCGTCAGATACGTGTTGTGGACCGAACGTTGCTTGCCCAAGATGCCCGGACGCGGATCGGGCCGCTGTCCTGCGCGAATCTGCGCAAGCATGCGGCGCTGCCCGGGAATGATCACGAAGAAAACGTTCGCGACCATGATCGTCCCGATGATCGCGCCGACGTGAATGAACGCCGCCCGTCCGCTAAAGACGTGATACAGCGCCCACGAGCTGAAGACTAAAAAGATAAAGACGCTTGCGGCAAGCACGCGCGGCCGCCGTTCGAGCATGCGGCACAGACCGTCGTAGACGAACCACCCGATCACCAGCGACGCGATGCTGATCGCAATCGCCGCGGCAGGCGAGAGCGGCATCACGCTCGGGTCGATCAGAAACGTTTGCGCGCCGAACCAATACACGATCGTGAGCAACACCATGCCCGAAAGCCACGTCGAGTAGGCTTCCCACTTGAACCAGTGCAGGTTCTGCGTCAGCGGTTCGCGGGTTGGACCGGTCAAGAATTTTTGATTGTGATAAAAGCCGCCGCCGTGCACCGACCACAGTTCGCCGATCACGCCGTTCTCGCGATCCTCCGATTTGAGCGGCGCCGCGAGATGGTTGTCGAGCCAGACGAAGTAGAATGACGCGCCGATCCATGAGATGCCGGCCACGAAGTGAAACCAGCGCGCGACCAGATCGAACCAGCTCAGGACGTAGCCCGACATCACGCTCGCTCGACCGCGTCGGCAAGGCGCAAGCGCGCGATCGCTTCGATCTCACGCAGCGCCACATCAATCTCCTCATCGCGTGAATTGCCGACCCGCCACTGCATCGCCGCGAGAATCGACGCCTTGGTGTTCTCGCGCACGCAGATGACAAACGGAAAGCCGAACCGCGTACGATACGCCGCGTTGAGCTCATCAAACGTGGCGCGCTCGTCGGCGGAAAGCGTATCGAGCGCGGCGGAGGCCTGCTCGGCGGTTGAGGCGGGGGTCAAGCGCCCGTCGCGTGCCAACCGCCCGGCCAGATCGGGGTGCGCGGCAATCAGTTCGGTTTGGCGCGCTTTGCCGGCGGCGTGAACGATGCCGACAAGTTCGGCAAACAGCGCGTCGAGCGATGCATACGGCCGGCGCTCGGCTGCTGCGCGCGCAATCCACGGCGAGGCCTCAAATACCGGGCCCACCACCGCAGTGAAAGCATCGTTGTCCAGCGCGTTGAGCTGCGCGAGCGTCATCGGGGGGCGGTTCGGCTCTCACCCGCCTCTAACCCCGCTTGCCACGCTACCTCAAGCGTGCGTCCTACGATGCTGGTGGAGGAACAGATCGTGGAACAGCTATCGCAACCGGTCGTACGCGTCGAGGGACTTCGCAAAGTCTACTCGCTCGGCGACAGCGAGGTGATCGCACTCGCCGGCATCGATCTCGAGATTCGCGCCGGTGAATTCATCGCCGTCATGGGCCCCTCGGGCTCGGGCAAATCAACATTCATGCAAATCACCGGACTGCTCGACAATCCGACCGACGGTCACTACTATTTCGAAGGCACCGACGTCTCGCGTCTCGATGGCGACGCGCGTGCCGATATTCGCAGCCGCCGTCTGGGCTTCGTTTTTCAGGCCTACAATTTGCTTCCGCGCACCAGCGCGCTCGAAAACGTCGAGCTGCCGATGGTCTATGCGGGCGTGCCGGCCGCGGAGCGCGCGCGTATCGCGCACGAGAAGATGGGCATCGTCGGCGTTGCGCACCTGGCGCAGCATCATCCCAATCAGATGTCCGGCGGACAGCAACAGCGCGTCGCCATTGCCCGTTCGCTCGTGAACAATCCGGGGCTCATCCTCGCCGACGAGCCGACCGGTGCGCTCGACACCAAGACCAGCGAAGACGTGATGCGCATCTTCCGTGAACTCAACGAGCAGCAGGGCATTACGATCATGCTGGTCACGCACGAGCCCGATATCGCGGCGCATGCCAAACGCATCGTGACCTTCCGCGACGGACACGTCGTTTCCGACCATGACAAGACGGAGGTTGCAGCATAATCATGTCTGATTTCACCGGCATCTTCCGGCTCGCTCTACAAGCGTTGATTCGTAACAAAGTGCGCTCGATGCTCACGATGCTCGGCATCGTGATCGGTGTCGCGGCAGTGATCGTCACCGTGGCGATCGGCAGCGGCGCGCGCGTCTCGGTGCAGCAGAGCATCAACTCCCTTGGTTCCAACCTGATCGTGGTGCAACCCGGCAGCGTCACCAGCACTGGCGCGCGCGGCGGGTTCGGCACCGCGTCGACGCTGACGCCTGCCGACGGCATGGCGATCGCGCAGTTGCCCGGCGTCTCCGCGGTTTCACCCGCGGTGACGATCCGCACCCAGATCGTCGCCGGCGACAACAACTGGCAAACGACGGTCACCGGCGTCGCGCCGACCTATTCGTTCATTCGCTCGTGGCCGATGGCCAGCGGTTCGTTCTTCACGCAAAATGACGTGAACGACGCCGCCAAAGTCGCGGTGCTGGGCCAAACCGATGTTTCGGAACTCTTCCCGAACGGACAAAATCCGGTCGGCCAGACAATTCTGATCAAAGGCGTGCCGTTCACGGTCGTCGGCACACTCACCGCGCTTGGACAAAGCAGCCTCGGCACCGACCAAGACGACACCGTGCTAATTCCGTACACCTCGGCGATGCAGCGCATCACCGGACAAACGACGGTCAGCCAATTAATGGTGTCGGCGACGACCGGCGACGAAATCGCACCGGTGCAAACCGAAGTGACAACACTGCTCGAACAGCGTCACGCGATCGCCGCGGGACGGCCCGACGACTTCCAGGTGCGTAACCTGCAGTCAATCGCCGCGGCCGCATCGTCGACCGGCGCGGTGATGGAGTTCTTGCTCGCCGGCGTCGCAGCGGTCTCGCTGATCGTCGGCGGTATCGGCATCATGAACATCATGATGGTGTCAGTGACCGAGCGGACGCGTGAAATCGGCCTGCGCATGTCGGTCGGCGCGCGCAGCGCAACGATTCTGCGCCAGTTCCTCACCGAGGCGACGGTGCTCGCGGCCTGTGGCGGTGTGATCGGCGTCATCGCCGGATTCATCGGCACGTTCATCGTGGCCGCACTTGCAAAGTGGCCTACGCAGATTCCGATCGCGTGGGTCCTGTTCTCGATCGCCTTCTCGGCACTCGTCGGGATCTTCTTCGGATACTATCCGGCGAAGAAAGCGGCGGGACTCAACCCCATCGAAGCCCTGCGCTTCGAATAGGGCCAGCGGCCTCCGGCTCACTGTTCCTCTGCCGGAGGCCGCTCTATTTTGGCGAGAAAGCGATCAGCGCCGCGCGCAACGCTACAAGCGGAGGTCCGCTGACCGCCTCCCAAATGAAATGGGGGTCGATGGCGTCGTACTCGTGGCGTAGGCGGTTTGCCAAGCCACGGATCTTGTACGCTGATTCGTGAGTCGAGGCGAACTCCGGCATCCGTGCTATGACCTCGGCGATGATGAAGAGCTGCCGCTCGACGGCACTCATCGTTTTAAGGTCCACTCGATAGGTTTCGAAATCCATGCCTTCGACGAACGAAGTAATATTATCGATGGCCTTGATCGCATCGTCGCACCAATTGCGGACCCGTTCTTCACGCGAAGGCTTAGAATGCACGGATGGCATACTCGAGTACAGCGCGAAGGCGCTTCGAGTTCTCTACGGTGTACGGCGTAATGACGTCGACCCTCCGCGCGAGCGCGTCTTCCAGATAGCTACCTGCGGCGGAAAGATTGAACAGCGAGAAGCGAGCGTCTTCGCGCGGCGTTATCATGACATCGACGTCGCTTTCTGGGCCCGCATCGCCGCGCGCAACAGAGCCGAATACGTCGAGGTGCTCGACGCCTTCGTCCTCGAGCGAATCACGGATCGCGCGAATGGTCGCGATGACTTTTGCGAGATCGGGAGCGCCGCTCGAAGACGTGCTCCGTCCGGCGAGATCGTCGCTCGAAAGCTCTAACGCCTCGGCGATGCGGACGCCGGTTGTAAAGCGCGGTTCGGCTGAGTCGCCGGACTCGAGTTTGCGGATCGCGTTCTCGGTTACCCCAGCGGCTGCCGCTAAGCGCGCAGCGGTCATGCCCACCTCGCGCCGGCGAGCCTTGATGCGTTCCCCCAATCGTGTAGTGCGTTCCATGTACTAGAGTATAGCATTGACGATAGGCTCTGCGATATATACTATGTGCTACATAGTATATGGAACACGGTATAGGTGATCGGCTTCCGGGGGTCTTCGAAAATCTGCGGCTCGAGCTGCGGCGGGGGTGCCTTACCCTCGCGGTCCTCTCACAACTGCGGACCGAGCGCTACGGCTACACCCTGCGCAAGGCGCTCGACGAGGCCGGGCTCGATATCGACGAGGGCACGCTCTACCCCCTTCTGCGTCGCCTAGAAACACAGGGGCTCTTGCAGAGTGAGTGGCGCGAGGAGAACAAGCGCCGCAAGCGCTTCTACCGGCTCTCGCCGGCCGGCCAGCTGATCCTCGATCAACTCACCGACGAGCTGCACCGCATCAACGTTTCTCTCGAACGCATCACCGCGGAGTCATAACAATGGACATGCTTAGCCGCTATCTCTACGCTGTATACAACGGCTTGCCGAAAGATTCGCCCCGCGCCGACATCATTGCCGAAATCTCCGACGCGCTGCAGTCGCAGATCGACGAACGCGAAGCTGAACTCGGCCGTCCGCTCACGAGCGACGAAGAAGCTGCGGTGCTCAAGGCGTACGGTCATCCACGCATCATCGCCGGACGCTACGCCGCCGTTCCGTACTTGATCGGGCCCGACTTTCTGCCGTTCTATTGGTACATGCTGCGGCTGGTGTTGACGATCGTTATCGCGGTCGAGCTGCTCGGCGGGGCGGTCGCTGCGGTCTCCAGCGGACACATGCGCGTGTTCATCGCGACACTCGACGCGGTGTGGAGTTCCGTCGTGTTTATCTGCGGGGGAGTGACGATCGTGTTTGCGCTCCTCGAACGCATGCGATCGAAGAAGACTGTGCTGGAACGCATCGGCGTGACGCGTTGGGATCCGCGGCGTCTGCCGGCACCGCCCGGATCGGGGCGCCTAAAACCCGTTTCGCGCTTTAGCAGCATCGTCGAGTTCGTCGTCAACGTGATTGCGATTCTCGCGCTGCTCGATATACCCGGTGTGCGCTACTGGCTGCTCTACGTTTTGGTGCTCGGGCCGCTGGCCGGCATGCACGTCGCCGTACAGTTCAACGATGCGGCGTGGGCTCCGGCGTACGCGGGCACGCTGGCCGGCGCCGCGATCATCGCGCTGATCGATATTGCTGCGTTCGTGCGCCCGACGATCACCACCATCTATTGCTGGACGCGCATTGCAGCGAACGCGGTGACCTTGATTGGTGTCGTCGTTACGCTCGCGCGCCCGCCGCTGGTGCTACCGGCAGACAGCCCGTTCAACGAGCTCGCCATCTACGTATTGCTCGGCGCGGTGACGGTGCTCGCGATTCAGATCGCGCTCGGTCTCGTGCAACTCTACCGTCACAGTCCGGTCTCGGCACACGCTCCAGCCGCATGGGAAAAACCGACGTAGTCGCTGCGATTGCCGCCGGTCTCACCGGCGCGGTCACGATCTTTCTCTACCTTACAATCAGTCTGCCGCTGTTCTTTCACATCTCGCCGCTCGCGCTCTACGCGCTCGATACGGCGAATTTCATCGGCGTGTATGCCGCACTCCATGCCGGCCTGCCGGGCATTCTGCTCGGACAAGCTGGTCATGTGGTCGTGAGTTTGGTGTGGGGAGTCATCTTCGTTGCGCTCGCGCAACGCCTACCGGAAATGATCGAACGGCCCGTGTTGTGGGGCGCCGTCTACGGCGTCGTCGTGATGCTCGTGATGCACTACCTCGTCGTGCCGCTCGGACACGCGCCGCGCATTCCCTATTCGCTGCCGGGTTTGGTCAACAACCTGGTGGCGCACACGCTGTGCTTCGGTGTGCCGGTTGCGCTGGTGGCGTCGCGCGTTATGAACGCAGCTGCCCGATCTTATCCTTGATGCGATCGAGTGCCTCGACGATCGCCGGATCGAAGTGCGTGCCGCTCTCGCGTTTGACTTGATCGAGCGCATGGCCGAAGGTCATCGCCGGCCGGTCGGGGCGCGCGTTCATCATCGCGACGAGCGCGTCGGCGACCGCAATGATTCGCCCCGAGAGCGGAATGGCGTCGCCTTTGAGTTTGCGCGGATAGCCCATGCCATCCCAGCGTTCGTGATGCGAACGCGCCATCGTCGCCGCGGCGTTAAAGAGGCGTGAATCGGCAATCGAGAGGATCTCGGCTCCCGCCTCGGCGTGTTTTTCGATTGCGGCGCGTGAGGCCGGCGACAGCAGCGCCGTCGTCCCGAGCGTCTTCTCTGCGACGCACAACTTGCCGACGTCGTACACATGGGCCGCTTCGCGCAGCAGCTGCACGTCAGCAACCGAGCAACGGATCTCGATTGCAAGCATCACCGCGATCTCGCCCGCGAGCTTCATCTTCGCCGCGCCTTCCGCGTCGCGCGCGGCATAGGCGCGAGCGATGGCGTCGACGGCTTCACGATCGCGCGCATGCAGCCGGCGGCCGGCCCCTTCAGCGCGGTCTTTGAGCTCGCGCAGTTCACCCTCGCGATCGTTCTGCACGGTTTGCTGGGTCGCAAGACGGCGCACGTGGCTGGCAAATTCGTCCGCCGTCACCGGCTTGTTCAAGAAGACGTTCACGCCGGCGCCAAGCGCGCGATTCTTCAATTCTTTGTCGTCTTTACCGGTCAGCATGATGATCGGCGTGCGCTCGCGGCCGGGTACGCCGCGCAGTTCCAATACGAACTCGACGCCGTCCATATCCGGCATGCTGTAGTCGACCACACAGAGCGTCGGCTCCATGCCGTTCAAATAGTGCAGCGCTTCGCGCGGGTCCGAAAAGGGGACCACCTCGCCGCCGAGCATCTTTTCGATCGCCGCCGCATACATGCGCAACGTCGGCTCGTAATCATCGATCACTACGACCCTGGACATATCTTCTTTTTCGGCCCCTTTCCAGGAAGTCTCAAGCCGGGGTACCAGTATTTAACTCATATGCCTGAAACCAAGCCGCGTGTCGCCATCATCGACGATGAACCCCGGATCCGCGAACTGCTCGAATTGACCCTGGGCCACCACGGCTATGCCGTCCGGACGGCCCCCGACGGCCCCGCCGGCCTGGATTTGGTTAAAAATTGGGCCCCGGACGTCATCGTGCTTGACGTGATGATGCCGATGGTCAGCGGCATCGAGCTCCTGCCGATGCTGCGCCGTGTCACCGACGCGCCGGTGGTCATGCTTTCCGCTCGCGGTGAGGTCGACACCAAGGTCGAGGGCCTCTCGCACGGCGCCGACGATTACCTCAGCAAGCCGTTCGAAATGCAAGAATTGATCGCGCACATCGATGCCAAGTTACGTCGCCCGCACTTGGAAAATCGCAACGTGATCGCCTACGACGACATCAGCGTCAATCTCGATGAACACACGGTCGTGCGCGCCGGTAAGCGCATCGAACTCTCGCCGCTCGAATACGATTTGTTGGTGACGCTGCTGCGCCGTCCGCGCCGCGTTTTCACCCGCGACGAGTTGCTCGATCTAGTGTGGGGCAATGAGAAAGACGTGGGCCAGAACGCGGTCGAGCGCTACATCTCGTATTTGCGTGTGAAAGTCGACGAGGGATTTACCCGGCCGTTGATTCAGACGGTGCGCGGCGCCGGATACACCCTCCGTGCCGACTGAACCAACCTTCCGCAATTTTTCGCGCCGCATCACGCGCGGCTATGTTATTCTCGCGGTGGCGCTGATCGCGCTGGTTGTCGGCGCGTCGTCGGCCTTTGCAATCATCGGCTTCGCCTCAACCTTTAACCAGTCAATCGACGCGGCAGCCGCGCGCGTGCAGGAGCGCGTCCGCGATCTCACCGCGCAACATCTCACGCTCGCGCAACTCGCACCCAAGATCATTGCCTACGAGCCAAATGCGCGCTCGCGGATCCTGGTCTACGATTCGCAACACCGCGTCGTCGCCGGCGCCTCGGCGCAACTTGACGACAGTCAGCGCTTCATCGCCGCGGCACTGGCGCTACGGCCGCGCTTCGTCGGGGTTCCGGGCGGCGGTTCGATCGTGCTTGAGCCCGATGTCGGCGACTTTTCGCACTCGCTCGTGCGCTACTGGGAGCGCATTCTCCCAATCGGGTTGATTGCGGTCATCATCGCGTGGCTGGCGGGCCGCGTGATCACCGGGCGCGCGCTGCGTCCGCTGCGCGAAGTCAACGAGGCGCTGGGCTCAATTGCCGAAGGCGACTTCACGCCCAAACTGCTGCTCGAGAGTGACAGCAGCTTGCACGAGCTGACGCAAACCTACAACGAGGTCGCGCAGCGCCTCAACGCGGCAACCTACGAACAACGACGCCATGAAGCGCAGATGCGCCAGTTCATCGCCGATGCGGGCCACGAGCTGCGCACGCCGCTCACGATTTTCATGGGTTACCTCGATGCGTTGCAATCGGGCGTCGTGCAAGACGGCGACGGCGTGCGCCGCGTGCACGAAACGATGCTCGATGAGAGCCGCAAGATGCGCCGAATCATCGAGAAGCTGATTTTGCTTGCGCGTCTCGAGCGCGACGGCGATTCGATGCTCGACCAGATCGATCTGCAATCAGTCGCCGCGCGCGCGGTCGACGCGCTGCGTCCGCTCGCAGGCGAGCGGCTGCACTTGGCCGCCGACGGCGAAGCGGTCGTGGTCGGCGACGACGGCGAGCTCTACGAAGCGGTGAAAAACGTGGTCGAGAACGCGGTGCGGTACGCGCCTGCCTCGGCCGTCGAAGTCCGGGTGGCGCGCGATGGCGGCACGGCGGTTCTCGAGGTGGCGGATCAGGGACCGGGCATGGCGCCGATCGATGTGGAGCACGCCTTCGACCGGTTCTATCGCGGCGGCTCGCACGGCGACGTTGACGGCTCGGGCCTCGGCCTCGCCATCGCCAAACGCGCCGTCGAGCGCATGGGCGGGTCCATCGGACTGGCAAGCGGTCCCGATCAGGGAACGACCGTCACGATGCGCTTCCCCGTCCAGGCCTAGCCCCGGACCGCACGGTTACCCCCTAAGGAGGCGACCAGGGTCTGTTTCGGCTACCCGTGGAGGCAAAGCGACCAGCATAGCAAAGCTCCGCAAAGTACCCCTGCACCCACGGAGAACCGCATGCTCGACGTCCCCGCCACGCTTTCCCGACGTTCAGACCTCGGTCAGTTTCTGCGTACTCGGCGCAGCGCGTTGCGCCCGATCGATGTGGGGCTCGAGGAGGATACCAACCGCCGGCACGTCGCCGGACTGCGCCGCGAAGAGGTCGCCAAACTCGCCGGCATCTCGACCACCTGGTACACCTGGATCGAACAGGCGCGCGAGATCAATTTCTCGCTCGACGTGATCGACGAGATCGGTCGCGCGCTGCTGCTTACCCCGCCCGAGATCGCGTACCTCAAGGTGCTGGCGTCCGACACGCCACCGCAAGAGTGCACGCTCGATCCGGACATTCCCGACGCGCTGCGCAAGCTGGTCGAACTGCATCGTGCCGCACCGGCCTACCTCGCCACGCCGCGCCTGGATCTCTTGGTCTGGAATTCGCAACTAGGCGAGATCTTCGACTACCAGGAAGACGGCAATTTGCTTTCGCGCAACGTGCTGTGGCGGATGTTCTTCGATCCGTCGCGCCGGCAGTTGTACGTCGATTGGGAAACGGCGGCACGCGGCTGCGTCGCAGTGTATCGCAATATCTACGCGACCTATTACGGCGACAAGCATTTCGACGACTTGTTGACCACGATGATGCGCGATCCGGATTTCACCCGCGTGTGGAACGACTGGGAAGTCTTACCGCCCGACGTACCGGCGTTCTTGGTTCGTCATCGAACGCTCGGCTTGTGCGAACTCGAACCGATTCAAGCAACGCTCGGCATTTCGCCGGGCTGTTACTTGGCGCTCTTTAGTTCGAAGAAGCTGAGTTAAGCGGCCGCGGCGGCCGCGCTGTACTCCGCGACAACGCTTTTGAGGCGCTTGGCGCTGGCGTCGACCCCTGCTTGTTCTTCTTCGGAGAGCAGCGGCCAGATCACATCGCTCACGCCATGCTTGCCGACGACGCTCGGAAGCGAGAGCGTCACGCCGTAGTTCGGTTGGTACGAGCCGACCGGAAGCACCGCACGTTCGTCGCGCAGGATGCACTCCGCGACGCGAGCGACGACCATGCCGATGCCATACTGGCTGGCGCCGATGCCTTCGATGATCGAGATGTTGGCGTGGCGCACGTCCTGCTCGACCGACGCGCGAAGCTCGTCGAAGCGGATGCGGCGCTCAGCGATGAGGCGTGAAAGCGGTTGGCCGCCGATGCGTACCGACGACCAGCAGAAGACGCTGTTCGTGCCGTGCTCGCTGATCACAAAAGCGTCAACGCTCTGCGGGCTCACGCCGAAGCGCTCGGCGAGGTGCACGCGAAAGCGCAGCGTGTCCAAGTAGGTGCTGGTGCTGAGCACGCGGTTGTGACCGGCAAGACGGCAGGTGACGTCGACCAGTGGTTCGGGCGGATTGGTGACAACCAGCAGAACGGCGTGCGGGGCGACCGCGACGATTTTCGGAACGATCTCTTCGAACACTTCGACGTTGGTGCGCAGCAAGCGCAAACGTCCGAGCGGGTCGTTGCGATCGGTCGCGCCGCCGGTTTTTTCGTTGATGCCGGCGCTGATGATCACCAGGCCTGCGCCGCAAAGATCATCGAATTCGCCGGCGCGTACGTCGACCGCCGCCGAAAGCGGTGCGCCGTAGCGCAGATCGGTCGCGACGCCTTTCGAGCGCGCGGGGTACCGGTCGACCAGAACGATATCGGTTGCTACTGCGCGCACGCACGAAGCGAGCGCGGCTGCTGCGCCGACTGCTCCGGCGCCAACGATCCCCAGCTTGTTCATTTTGTCGTCGCTTTCGAAATCTGGATGGTGGTGGTGGCGAGGGTGTTCACGTGGGGTTGGAACATCGGCAGATGCCGGATGCTCAGGGTGATGAACGTGATAACGCAGATGACGCCGAAGATGCGCGTGAGTTGCGGCGATTTCAATTTGTTGGAGTAGCGCGCGCCGAAGTGCGCGCCGACGACGGCACCGATCGCGAGCGGGATCGCCAGCGCCCAGTCGACGCGTGCTTCGTGAATTTGTGCGATGACGCCGGGCCAAATGTAGATCATGGCGATGAACGACGCGGTCGGCATCGCAACGTAGGCGGGCAGCTTATAGCGCCAGAGCAGCAGCGGAATCGCGACCGTGCCGGCACCGATACCGAACAGGCTGGAAGAAAATCCGACCAGCACGCCCATCAATGCGAATTCCCAGTTTGCGGCGCGCAGCGAGCGTTCAGACTCGAGGGCGGCGTCATTGGCCGTCGACTGCTTCGAGGGCTTGAGCATGTTGTAGGCGATGAAGAGCAGCATCACGCCGTAGAGCACGTCGAATTGGCTCGAGCTCACGTACTTCAGCGCGACGACGCCGAGCAACGCGCCGGCGATGCCGCCGAGGCCGATGGACCAACCGATCCGCAGATTGATGCGCTTCGTTTTGCGCAGCGCGAACGATGCGATCGCGACGTTGATGCCGACCATGAAGAGCGAGGTTGCAGCGACGACTTGCGGCGTCAGGTGGCCCGAGAGCCGCAGGATCGGGACGGAGATGAAACCGCCGCCGAAGCCGACGAGGCTTCCAAAGAAACATGCGACCAGCCCCAGCACGATGCTGAGGAAGGAAGTCAAAATTGGCAAGCCATCAAAGATATGCTGCATTACCTTACAGTTGTCGGGCTCGGTAATGCGACGAACTAGGCAGGCGGGCGGGGTAGAGGTTAAGTGAATGTATGCGCAGCGTAGGGGCTTCGTTAACTTCCTTGCACGATGAGGATTAAGAAAAGAACCTCGGCAAAAGCCGAGGCTCTTTACATTCGCTAAACGCGAAGACTAATTTTTCGGAAGCAGTTCCGCGAGCTTGAGCATGTACTCTTTGCGCGATTCGAGCAGTTGGCTCGTGAACGCAAAGCTCTTCTCGACGATCTCCGCCGGGGTCGGAAGCTTGGCTTCGCCGTTCTTGCTCTCGAGCAATTCGGTGACCGACGCGATGGCTTTCACGTTGAGATCTTGCGCCTGCTTGAGGCCGTTGAGAAACTCGGTTTGAGCTTTCTCGACGAATTCGGTGTAGGTATTCATGGACAGACTCCTTTGTGTGTGCTTAGTGTACCAAGCGAACGCGAAGTCTGTCAACTAGCTAGCGCTCTCCGGTGAATCCCCGATAGACCCGGATCAGGGTGTCCTTTTGCTCGGCTGTGAGGCGGGGGTCCAGCTTCACCGCCGACTCGACCGCGTCAGCGGCCTCGTTGCGGACGTTGTCGTCGAGCAGCCCAGCCTGGGCGTAGAAGGTCTCGGCCGAGAGGTGGAGCGCCCGGGCGATCTGCTTGAGGACCTCCGCCGAGGGCTTATACAGCCCGCGCTCGACCTGGCTCAGGTAGGGGTTGGAGACCTTCGCCAGATCGGCGAGTTGCCGGAGGGAGAGATTCGCCAGCTCACGTTGCGTGCGAATGAATTCGCCCAAGCCTTTCAAGTGGTCGCGGTTGTTGATCATGCGATGGTGGCCTCGTCATGGTTTTGTGCGGTAGAGTCGAACGGCTCGGCCGTTTCGTTTCGAACGTACCGGCCCGGAGCCGGCTCGCCGCCGCCAGGCAGCGGATACGGTGTGCGTTGCGCGCCGCCGTGCGCGTCGGCCCACGCCGACCAATCCTCCCACCAGCTTCCTTGGTGTTTGGCTGCGCGCGCGAGCCACGCGTCGGGCGTCTCGCCCGCGTCGACCGCGTCAACGGTCCAGAAACACGACTTGGGATTCCCCGGTGGATTGCAGATGCCGGCCACGTGACCGGAATTGGTGCGCGTATATTTCACGGGTCCGCCGACGTATTGCGACGTCATGAAACTCGTGCGCCACGGTGCGATGTGATCGTTCTCGGCACCGAGCACGTAAAGCGGCGTCTCGATCTTGCCCATGTCGATCGGGACGTCGTTGAGCACGAAGGCATTGGGTACCACGAGCAAGTTATGAAGATAACACGCGCGCAAGTACTGCGAGTGCATGGCTGCGGGCATGCGCGTCGCATCGCCGTTCCAGGTAAGAATGTCAAATGCCGGCGGTTTCTTACCCATATACCAATTGGAGACGACGTAGCTCCAAATCAGATCGTTGGCGCGCATCCAGTTGAAGGTGCCGGCCATCTCGCTCGACTCCAGATAGCCGCGCTCGTTCATCGATTTTTCCAAACGAGAAATCGACGCTTCGTCGGTGAAGACGCCGAGATCGCCGGGCTCGGCAAAGTCGAGAATCGTGTTGGTCAGCGTCACCGCACCGATGCGATGCGCTTCACCTTTTGCCGCGAGATACGCCAGCAATAAGAGCGTCATCGTGCCGCCGACGCACAGCGCGGCGAGATTGACCTGGGGCGCACCGGTAATGCGCTCGACGGCTGCAAGCGCGGCGAGCACGCCCTCTTCAAAGTACGTGTCCATCGTGAAATCCCGCATCGTCGCGTCGGGATTGCGATAGCTAATCATAAAGACTTGATGCCCGCGCGATACCGCCCACTCGACAAACGAGCGCCCCGGCGCGAGATCCATGATGTAGTATTTGTTGATCCACGGCGGGTTCATCAGAATCGGCCGCTCGTAGACGGTTTCGGTCTGCGGATAGTAGGCGATCAGCTCGATCAGCTCGTTGCGAAAGACAACTTCGCCCGGTGTTGCGGCGAGATTCTCGCCCAGCGCGAATGCCGACGAATCGACCTGCTTGGGATACCCGCCGTTGTTTTCCACGTCGTCGATGAATTCGAGCATACCTTCGACAAGGCTCGTGCCGCCGGTGTCGATGGCTTGTTTGATCACGCCGGGATTGAGCCAGGGGACATTGCTCGGCGCGAGCGCGTCCATCATCATGTTCATCGCAAAGCGGGCTTTGCGTTTGGTGCCTTCGGGTAATCGCGTGCTTTCGACGACCTGCTGCGCATACTGGCGGCGCACGAGATACTCTTCCACCATCGAGATGAGGAACGGATTGCTCGTCCAGGCGGGATCGGAAAAACGCTTGTCGCCCTGTACGTCGACCGCGGGCGGCGGGTTCTCGCCCTGCATGCGGCGCAGCGCGTTCATCGCGACGCCTTGTTGCGCGATCATCATCCCGCTCATGATCGTGCCCATGCGCAGCGGATCGCTCATCACGTCCAGCGTCACCGCGCGCAGCGCATCGTTGAGCGATGCCGGATCGGCGCCGGAGAGATCGAGACCGTAGCTGAACTCTTCAATCGGTACCGCGCCGACCATCAGATGTACATGCCCCCGTTGACGTCGTAGGTTGCGCCGGTGATAAAGCCGGAGTTGTCATCGATCAAGAAACGCACGACGCGCGCGATTTCGTCGGGTTGGCCGAGCCGGTCGACCAGCGTGCGGCTACGTGCTCCGGCGATTGCGGCTTCGGGCATCGCGCGTACCATCTCGGTCGCAGTAAAGCCCGGTGCAACAGCGTTCACCGTAATGCCCGAACGCGCGGTTGGTGTCGACCTGCAGCACCATTGTCCTAACAGCCCCGCTTTTGCCGCGGCGTAATTAGCTTGCCCGAAGTTTCCGGTGTGCCCGACGACCGAGCTAATGTTGACGATGCGTCCGTATCNNATTCTTCGATTGTCATCTTGCGTGCCGTGTGATCTTTAGTGATGCCGGCATTATTGACGAGAATGTCAACCTTGCCGAGCTCGGCGATGACCGCTTGTGCGGCCACCTCGCACGCGTGCGGATCCGCGACGTCGGCTTCGTAAAAGTGTACGAGCTTGGCGGTGCCGTTGAGCGAGGCGCGCAACGTTTCGGTGCGATCGCGATCGGCTGGAATACCAAGCACGGCAATAGTTGCACCATCCGCGGCGAGCGCCGACGAAATCGCGCCGCCAATACCGCGCGAGCCACCGGTCACGATCGCCACTCGACCATCGAGCCGCGTTAGCGTGCCCGAGGGGGCTGTCGAGGTGGTTATCATGGGCACTACTTTGTACCCATCCGCTATGCTCACCTAGCAAAAGATAAAGAAAATCTTAGCTTCTTTACACGTCGGGCCATTGACACAAGGAAAGCCCTTTCCATCACACCATATCCAGGCCGCCGTTGACGTGGAAGGCGGCGCCGGTGA
>PMUE01000122.1 GCA_003167055.1 Vulcanimicrobiota bacterium
AGCCGCCATACTGACGCTGCGGCTGCTGGTATGACCGGTACTGTCGCTGCGGCTGCTGATACGAACCGTACTGACGCTCCTGTTGGTACGATCCGTACTGACGCGGTTGCTGCGATGATTGATATCCCGGATAGCGCTGCTGGGCGCCGCCGCCGCTAAAGCGCTGCCATCCGGAGGCGGCGCCGTAACCCTGCGAGCGAGCTGCGGTTTGACCCGCGGTTTGATTGGTTTGACCGAAACGCTGCCACGACGCCGGCGTTGCCGCGCGGCTGTACGACGGACGATTGATGCTCGAACTCGAGCCGATCGCGTTATAGCGCTGATACTGTGGTCTGGGCGCGTTCATGCCCAAGCTCGACGTCGCTACGTTTCCACGATAGAAATGCGCGCCTTGCAACTCCCCCACGCTCATCGGATGGGCGCCGTTGATGACGCCGTGCTGCCACGCATTGTATGAGACGCCGACGAAACCGTGCGAGTAGTTGCGGTAACTCGCGAACGACACGCCGAGCGACAGCGACCCACCGCGGCCCCACCACGGACGATACGATTCACCGGGTGCAAGCGGCACCCAACCGACGTTGCCGAAACCGATACCGACTCCGCCACCGCCGCCGAATCCGAAGAACGCNNCCGTAGTGGTACGGCGCCCAGCCCCACGGTTCGGCCGCAACCCACGTCGGACCGTAGTAATTCAATGAAACCCAGCTGCCGTTGCTGTACGGTGACCAGCCGGGCGCAACACCATTGGGAACCCACGCGTTGCCGTAACCCGGGATGTCGACCCAGTTACCGTACTGATTGAGGTCTGCGCTCCCCGTCATGTCGCTTGAAACGTACGGCGATTGCGCGCTTTGCGCGGACGCAAGCATCTGATCGCGTTGGTCGCCCCACGCTTCGACGTCGGTCTGCGCGACTTCGTCGATGTACTGGTACTGGGGATTGGCTGCTTCGCCGGCCACGACCATCGTGCGGCCCGGCGCGACCTGTTGCGTTCCTTGCGGCGTTACGACCGCGATGCTGCCGCTACGCGCGGTGATCTGCGTGTTGCCGTCGCTGGTGACGCTGATGAGATATTCACCAGCCTCGGATGGCTCGAGGTCGACCGAGGGGGTTTGCACTTGCACGTTGTCCTGGCCGGTCGCGAAGACACGCAGTTCGACCGTGCCCTGCGCGAGCTGCGTGACGTCGTTCGCGCCGTCGAGCTGCGTGAAGCGGAGCTCCGTGCCGGCGCCTGCTCGCACGACGTTCGCTCCGTCGAGCTGAACTTCGGCGTGCCCATCGTTGCCGGTGGTGATGTAATCGCCGGCGACAATCGGTGCGTTGGCGGCAGCGGCCGCTTGATCGCTGTCGTTACCGTGCTTGAGCGCTACCTGACCCTCGACGACGGAAAGCCGCGCAACCGCAGGGGGCGCTTGCATATCGGGCGCTTGCATGTCAGGCAGTTGCGCATCAGGTGGTTGCGCGCCGGGCGCTTGCGCACCAGGTACTTGGGTCGCATACGAGGGTATTGCGCCGGGATCAGACTGATCGGCGCGAGCGGGCGCGGCCATGCCCACATACGAAGCCGCGAACGAAGCGGCAAGGATAAGCGCGAACGACGCGCGAGCAACTGACGTGTGCATCCTGTGCACTCCCCATAGGTGGCTGCGTGATCTTGCATCGCGACAACGTGGTAGACCTCCGGGAAGTCGCCGGCGTTGACTACATCTAATCTGTTCCTTAACTTTGAGAGCGGCTTGACTATTTCGTCTCGATGCGCTCGGCGCCGTCCCAGGCCACAGCGCCGCCTTTTAGGACAGCATGCGAGCAGCTATCGCGATAGTGCGCCGCCACCGTGTCGTTGGGGTTCTGCTGCGCCACCCGCGCAAACGATTTCCCGGCGCTCAGGAACAGGGCTTCACGGTACTCGTTGATTGCGGCTGCAAAGAGATCGGAGCTGTTCACCTTGTGTTGCTGCAGCTCGGGCGGATCGTTGTCGAAGCATTCGTAGATCTCGACGTTACGTGTCTTGCCCTTGGCTTTGACGGCGCCGAGATGGCGTAGATGAAATCCGTGACCGGGCGGTAGCTTGTCTACTATCGGCTTGCCGACCAACAGCTGCACGCCGAAGATCTTGGTCAGACCCTCGATGCGCGCCGCGACGTTTACTGCGTCGGCGATGACCGTCGTTTGCATGCGGCTCTCTTCGCCGATCGTGCCCAGGATGAGCTCGCCGCTATGCAAACCGATCCCGATGCGCACCGGCTCGTACCCGGCTTTCGTGCGTCCTTGGTTGTATTTGACGAGTTGGCGCTGCAGTTCGACGCCGGCGCGCAGCGCGTCGCCGGGGTCGCGCGGGAAAAGCGCCATGATCGCGTCGCCGATGTATTTGTCGATGAACCCGTGGTTCGCTCGAATGATCGGCGTCGCGCGCTTGAGATATGAGTTGAGGAAGTCGAAGTTCTGCTGTGGCGTCATCGTTTCCGAGAGCCGCGTGAACTCACGAATATCCGAGAAAAACACCGCCATCTCGCGCTGCACGTGGTCGCCGAGTCGCACGTCGGCAATGGTTTTGCGGCCGAGATGTTCGAGAAATTCTTGGGGAACGAACTTGTTCGATGCGCTGGAATAAAGCTCGATCAATCCGGTGTCGTCGGGTTTGGAAGCACGTAGACGAATCGTAAATTCCCGCAAGTGTTTGCGCTGCAGGCACAGTTCGATGCGACGCGTCAGGATCAGCGCATTGGTAGCGTCGAACGGCGTCGTGACATAGTCTTCGGCCCCTCGCTGGAGACAGGCTTGCACGCGATCGTTCGCGGCCGCCGGGGCCGTGACGATAACCGGAACTCGCGACGTCTTGCCGTTGGCCGGCTGCGCCGCCCGCAACACGTTGAATACGTCGTTGCTGGGCGCAATGAGGTCAAGCAATACCAAGTCGACGCTACGAGACGCGATGGCCTCGAGCGCATCGGCAACGCCGGCCACCATAAGCTCAGGATGGCCTGCCCCGCGCAGGAGCGCTTCCAGAGTCTGGTTTTCCGCCGCGCTGCCGCCGACACGAAGGATCCGTGACGACTGCACCGGTGCACCTCCGGGGTGTAGCTTCATCTCCAACGAAGAAGGATTCCCTCGTCTCTTTGGACCGGGGAACAATTTACCAGAAGCTTGCTTACAGGAGCTTTACAATTCGCAGCGATCGGCCCGGTACCAGGCAAGCGCTCCTTGCCCCTTTGATGGCGCTTCTGGTCGTTATTGTACTCATCGGGCTCCCGCTTGCAACCTGGCTCGACCTCCGCGACATCACCAACGCGAGCCTCGAGCGACAGGCGACCAGTTTGTCGACCGTGATTACCGCCATTCGCGCCTTCTATGCGAGCAACGTCGTCGATCGCGTGCTTGCTGCCGACGGACACGCCTACGTCACCGCGCATTACCTCGAACATCCGGGCGGCATTCCTATTCCCGCGAAGTTTTCGCTGGAACTCGGTCACGTCATCGGCAACGACCAGGCGACGTACCGCTATCGCTTCATCTCGCACTTCCCGTTTCGCGGAACGCGTCCGCACCCGTTTAACGCGTTCGAAAACGCCGCGCTCACTTCGCTCGAGCGCGATCCGCATCAAGCGCTGACCAACGTGACGTGGAGCGGCATGAGCTCGCAAGTCAGTTACGTGACGCCGATCATCATGGGGACCGGCTGCGTGGCCTGCCATAACGCGAGTCCCGATAGCCCCAAGCACGATTGGAAGGTCGGCGACGTGCGCGGCATCCAGGAGCTGATCGTGACCGAACCGGTCGCGTACAACCTCGGTCAGTTCCGCTATCTCCTGATCTATTTCGTCTTCATCGCTATCGTCGGGCTTGCCGCACTCTATCTCCAGCAGCGGCAGTCTCGCGCGCTTGCCAACGCCTACGCCTCGCTCTCATCGATCTCGAAGCGGATCTCGCGCTACATTTCGCCGCAGATCTACGACGCGATCTTCAGCGGGAAATCCAGCGCCGACCTTGCGACCAAGCGCAAGAAACTTACGATCTTCTTCTCCGACATCAAGGACTTCACGTCGACCAGCGAACGGCTACAAGCCGAGCAACTGACCGCATTGCTCAACGAATACTTCACCGAGATGTCGGCGATTGCACTCGGGTATGGCGGGACGCTCGATAAATTCGTCGGAGATGCGATCTTAGTGTTTTTCGGCGACCCTGAAACGAGCGGCGAACAAGAGGACGCGATTGCGTGCGTCTTCATGGCGCTAGCCATGCAAGCACGACTGATCGAGCTCAATGCTCGCTGGCGCGCGCAAGGCATCGAACATCCTTTCCAAGTGCGCATGGGCATTAATACCGGCTACTGTAACGTCGGCAATTTCGGCTCGGCGCAGCGGATGGATTACACGATCATCGGGGCCGAAGCGAACCTCGCGGCGCGCCTCGAGTCAATCGCCGAGCCCGGGACGATCGTCGTTAGCTACGAAACCTATGCGCTCGTGCGCGGAACCGTTCACGCCCATGCCCTGGAACCGATTCGCGTGAAGGGAATTTCGCGCGATGTCGTGCCCTATAAAATCGACGGATACATGGACGGTCCGGAAGGCGCGACGGTCTTCAGCGAACACGGCAGCGGCATCGAATTCTACCTCGACGTTCATGCGTTGGCGGATCCGCAAAGCGCCCGCACGGTGTTGCAGGACGCGCTGCGCGCATTGGATGAACGCCATCCGCGTTAGCGTGGCGGTACGCGCCGCGCTCGAGGGTCACCGGCCGGTCGTTGCGCTCGAGTCGACGATTCTCGCGCACGGCATGCCGTTTCCGCGCAATCTCGAAACGGCGCTCGCCGTCGAATTCGACGTGCGCGAGGCGGGCGCGGTGCCGGCGACGATCGCCGTGCTCGACGGAACGATTCACGTTGGGCTCGACGAGCACGAGCTCGAGCGCGTCGCGACGGCGCCGCAAATGCTCAAGCTCAGCCGGGCCGATCTGCCCTACGCGGTTGCCGGCGGACGCGACGGCGCCACGACCGTTGCCGCAACGATGTTCTGTGCGCATCAGGCGGGCATCGCCGTCTTCGCGACCGGCGGCATCGGCGGCGTGCATCGCGGCGTCGCGGACACCTTGGACGTTTCGGCCGATCTCACCGAATTAGCACGCACGCCGGTCCTCGTCGTGTGCGCAGGCGCAAAAGCCATTCTCGACATTCCAAAAACGCTTGAACTGCTCGAAACGCTAGGCGTTCCGGTCGGCGTCTATCGCAGCGACGAATTTCCGGCATTTTGGAGCGTTTCGTCGGGATTGCGAGCGCCGCTGCGCTTCGACGACGCGCGCGCAATAGCGGTGACGTTTCGCACGGCGCGCGAGCTCGGCATCGACGGCGGCATGCTAATCGCGAATCCGATAGCAGCCGAAATGGAGATCCCACGCAACATCATGACCACCCTCATCGAGCGCGCCGTGACCGAAGCGCACGACCAACGCATCAGCGGCAAAACGCTCACGCCTTGGCTGCTCAACCGGATCTACGAATTGAGCGAAGGGCGCAGTCTCGAAGCGAACGTTACTCTCGTGCGCGCGAACGCGAGATTGGCGGCTGAGATCGCCAAAGAACTCTAGTGCGGGTCCGGCGGATCCGGTGCTTCGCTCAGATGTTGCGCATAATCGTGCGCGTCGAAATACCACGACGGCAGTGATGCCGGGAAGATCAGGTTCTTGAAGTCGTAATCGACCGTCTGGCCGTCGCCGTCGTACCCCCCGTAGACGACGCCATGGATGCGTGTGATGACCGGGATGCCTTCGTACATCGTGAACTCCATGGTAAAGAGCACGGGATACTCGGGTCCGCCTTCGACGAACAGCGTGTCGGTCGCGACCAGCTTACGCAGCTCGAGTGTTTTGGCGTCAACCCACATTTCGCGCAAACGATTGCGTTGCGGATCGCGCCTGGGCACGAGCGTGAGGTGTAGCTCGTCGCCTTCGTGCTGGACGTTCGTGACGTGATAGTCGAACTCGCCGCGCGCGTGAACGACGGCGATGACCGGCGGCAGCGATGCTTCGGGTGTTGGAATGAAGCTCGGCGAATACGAGTGGAGCGGCGCCGGCTCGAACACGTCGGCGGTCGGCGGTCCAGGATCGGTTGCGGCGTTGAAGATCGGGCGATCGAAGGTCATTTGTCCGACGTCGCCGAGATCGCTGATCCTGCGGCGCAGCGTGGCGTGATCGGACGACCGATACCAATCGTGGTCGGTGTACGTGTCCGCGTAGTCGGGATAGCCGTAGTTGGTATTCTGTTTGCGCACGATCGTGTACGATTCGAACGGCGGCGGCGGACGATGCGAGCGGAACTTATCGCGTATTGCGGCCAGCAGATCGTCCGGCGAGGGCAACGGCGTGACCGCCTGGGCGACCACGCTTGGCTGTAGTGGCGACGCTGCCGGCGCCCTTGCCGCCATGACAAGGGCAGCAGAAAGCAACGCAAGACATGCGAGCAGAATCCCGAGCGGCCGTTTCATCTTTGGTATGGTATCGTTTGCCATCTTTGGGATTCCTGGGAAGTCATCCGGAAGAGGCGCCGAAGCGTACTGTAAATATGAATCGTTTGCGCGCCATTGGGCTGGCCACCCTCGCCCTGGTCATGACGGCTGCGGCGCCCGCCGCCGCTGCGACACAGCAGATCGTCTTGGCCGGCGGCTGCTTTTGGGGCATGCAGGCCGTCTTCGAGTCGGTGCGCGGCGTGACGCATGTGGTCGCCGGCTTTTCCGGCGGCGCCGCTGACACGGCGCACTACGACATGGTCTCGACCGGCACAACCGGCCACGCGGAATCCGTCGACGTGACGTACGACCCGTCGAAGGTCTCGTTCGAGCAACTGCTCGAT
>PMUE01000267.1 GCA_003167055.1 Vulcanimicrobiota bacterium
GCCGGCATTCTCTTGGGCACACGATCCGCGCCTGAGGTCGGTCCCCTTCGATCCGGCCCGGGCACGCGCGATGCTGGACGCCGCCGGCTGGAAAACGGGGCCCGACGGGATCCGGATCAAAGACGGCCGCCGCCTTCGTCTCGAGTATGCGACGACGACCGGCAGCGTGCGCGGCAACCGCATCGCCGTTCTGCTGCAGGCGCAATGGCGAAATGTCGGCGTCCAGCTCGACATCAAGAGCTATGCTTCGGCGATGTACTTCGCCGGTTACGCTTCGGGCGGAATTCTCCAGACCGGACGGTTCGATGTCGAAGCATCATCCTGGCTCAACGGCATCGATCCCGACGACTCGACGCTCTTCACGTGTGCTGCGGTGCCTCCGAACGGACAGAATGCCTTTCGCTTCTGCGATCCCCAACTCGACGCGCAGGAGCGAATCGCTCTCGGTACGTTCGACCAAGCCGTGCGCAAGCGCGCCTATGCGCGCATCCAAGAGATCCTGGTCGACCAGGTTCCCCAGATCACGACCTGGTTTCAGCGCCGCTTCGACGTCGTCAACCCGAATGTAGAACGTGACGTGGCCGTCGTAGCCCTCGGGAGCCTTGCCAATGCCGCCGCTGATCACGTTGTTGTCTTCCGGCACGGTATCGATGGCGACATACTCCATCGGATCGCCGGCCATCGGCGGCCGCAGTGACCAGCCAAAGACATCGGCGTAGAATTTGCTCAGCGCCGCCGGATCGCGGCCCATGATTTCGAAGTGGATGACCGGGTGCTTCACGCCGATCGAGCTCGTGGATGCCATGCGCTGTAAACCCTCCGCAAGTCGTTGATGTCCACGATTGTAGCTTGGTTCCCCAGGAGCGGCCAAGCCCAGGGTCGGAGAATGGGTAAGAACCTTCCATGAAATACACGCAGATTCGGCTGTGGTTTGCGGTCGCCGTCGCGGTGATTGCGGCGGCCATTGCCGATCCGCTTGTCGAAGCTGCCTCAAACGCAGGCTGCTTCGGGCGTGGCGCGTTTACCGACCACTCGAACTTGGATGTGCTTCCCGCATTGTTCTGCGGTGCCGCGCTCGTTGCGTGCTACGTGGCACTCCGCGTGCGGCGCGAGTTGATGCGTGCTTCGAGTTGCGCCTTGCGTACGCGCGTTGGTCGTTTGTTGCCCATCATAGTCGCTACTCAGATTGCGGTGCTGTATGCAATGGAAACGCTCGAGCAGCTGACGGTCGCGGGCCACGTGATGGGTGGCGCTATTTGGCTCGGCGGTCCGGCGTGGTTCAGTTTGCCGGTGCACGCAGCCGTCGCTGTCGTCGTCGCATACGCACTTGCGCGCCTCACGCAGGTTTGCGCCCGCACGACATTGCGGGTCATTCGCCATCTTCGTGCGCTCGCAATGCGGGCGCTGCACACACCTGCGCCGCTGGCGCTTCGCCGCCGTGCCACGATCTCGCTGCGTTGCAGCGTGCCGGTCGCCTGCCGCATCGGCAACCGCGCTCCTCCCGTCGCGCTCGCTTAAGACCGGCGCCCGCGCGGGCGCTTCGCGAACCGACTATCTGCAGGAGCCTTTATGTTTTCGACCATTCACTGGAAGCGCGTTGCGCTTGTAGCGGTCGCCGGCCTCGCCGCCGTCGCCGCCGGATTTTTTATCTTCGGCAAATATTTCGGCGACAACGTTCGTCACGACGTTGCCGTACAAACGTCGAATCGTGCCTTTGGTTCGACCAAACTCAATCTGCTCGTGCTCGGCTACCAGGATGACGAAGCGACGACCGACACGATCATTCTCGCGCACCTCGACGTCGACCGCCGCACGGCCACGCTCGTCTCGATCCCGCGCGACAGCTGGGTGCCGATTCCCGGTCACGGTCACGACAAGATCAACGCCGCCTACGCGTACGGTGGCGCGAAGGCCAGCGCGCGCGCTGTGAGCGCGCTGCTCGGCGGCATACCGATCGGCGCGACGGTCGCCCTGCAGCCCGAAGGCGCAGCGCAGATCGTCGATGCGATGGGCGGCCTCAACGTCAACGTCGACACGGCAATGGACTATGACGACAATAACGGCGCGTTGCACATCCATCTCAAGAAGGGCGAACAGTATCTCAACGGAGCACAGGTCGCGGGCTACCTGCGCTTTCGCCACGACGCCTCGTCAGACTACGGGCGCATGAAACGACAGCAGCAAGTGCTCAAACTGATGCTGGATCAGATCAGCCAACCTCAGAACTGGGCGAAGTTGCCGCGCATCATGCAGTTTGTGCGCAAGGACATGCAAAGCACGCTCTCCGATCAGCAATTGCTCGCGCTGCTCGAAGTCTATCGCGACGTGCCCGAAGACAACGTTCGCGCCTTTACCCTCCCGAGCAAGCCGGGTTGGGCCGGCGACGCGTCGGTCGTTTTCGTCGACGATCGCTGGGCGAAGCTGATCGGCAAGGTCCTGTTCACCCAGAACGAGCCGCCGCAGGACAAGGTCCTCGTCGCTAATGCAACCGGTGATATCGAACTCGACAAGACGATCCTTGGTGCGCTGCGCGGCGGCGGCTGGAACGTGCCGACATCGATCGATCAGCCGGTCAAATCGAAGAGTGTTGTCGTTGGGAATACGGCCGCGGCACAAGCGCTGGCACAAACCTTTGCCACACCGCTGCGTCCAGGGACGGATTCAACGCTGCTCCTCGGCTCGGACCTCGCCCCAGATATGTAACTACGGCTTCTCGCGTACGGGTGTCGGATAGCTCGCAACGCTGCGATGTCCGTGCGCATCGATCGCGCGTACGCCCAGGATGTAATCGTCCTTGCTGACCGGCACCGTTGCTTCGGTGACGTTGCCAACGTTTTGCGCATACTGCCATTCCGGCGCGGTGGTCGAACGCCAGACA
>PMUE01000006.1 GCA_003167055.1 Vulcanimicrobiota bacterium
TCGTGATGGACGAGCCGACCGCGGCACTCACCGATCGGGAAATCGACGCGCTCTTCACGCTGATCGCGCGCCTCAAGGCCGCCGGCACCGGCATCATCTACATCTCGCACCGCTTGGAAGAACTGCCGAAGATTGCCGATCGTATCACCGTGTTGCGTGACGGCTCGGTCGTCGAAACCCGCACCGCATCTGAGTTTTCTCCGTCCGATGTCATTCGCGCGATGGTCGGACGACCGCTTGACGCGCACTTCCCGGCGCTCGATCCGGTCAGGCCGGACGCCGCGGTTGTGCTCGACGTTCGCGGTCTTGCACGCCGCCCGGTAATCGCCGACATCAATTTCTCGGTCCGCGCCGGCGAAGTCGTCGGGCTCGCCGGACTGATCGGCGCGGGGCGCACCGAGATTGTGCGCGCGATCGCCGGTGCCGACATGCCGACGGCCGGCACCGTAACGATCGACGGTAAGACCGTGCGGATTCGCACTCCGCACGACGGCATCGTGGCGGGCATCGCCTTTATCACCGAGGATCGCAAAGGGCAGGGGCTCGTGCTCGGCATGAGCGTGCGCGCAAACATTACGCTCGCGCACCTCGCGCAGTTCGTCAACCGCGAGCACTTGATCTCGCAATCGCGCGAAGAAGAAGCGGCGCGCAAGATGATCGCGGATTTGCACGTGCGCACCCCGGGTCCGGAACAGCTCGTGCGCAATCTGTCCGGCGGCAATCAGCAAAAGGTCGTCCTTGCTAAATGGCTGCTCGGAAAAGCGCGGGTCTTTCTCTTCGACGAGCCTACCCGCGGCATCGACGTCGGCGCGAAAGCTGAAATCTACGCGCTGATGAAAACCTTGCTCAAGAACGGAGCCGCCATCGTCATGGTATCCAGCGAACTGCCCGAGGTGCTTGGGATGTCGCATCGTGTCCTCGTGGTTCGCGATGGACGGATCGTGCGTGAGTTCACGCGTGATGCCGTAACGCCCGATGCCGTGATCGCCGCGGCGACCGGAGCGGCTGCATGACCGCGATTCTGAAAAACCTTTGGCTGCGCAATACGATCCTCGTCATCGTCGTTGCGCTCTTCATGGGCATCGTGAACGCGGCCGCCCACGGCGAGTTTCTCAATCCCCGTAACCTCGTTACCGTGCTCGAGCAGATTTCGTATAACTGCATTCTCGGCGTCGGACAAACGTTCGTCATCATCACCGCCGGCATCGATCTCTCGATCGGCTCGCTGGTGGCGCTGACCGGCGTCGTGATGGCGCAGACCGCCAATCATTTGGGGTTCGGCGGCATCGGTCTCGTGTTGGTGACGCTGCTCGCTGGCTTGGCCGTCGGCGCAGCCGCCGGCTGGATCAACGCGTTGCCGGTCGTCAAGCTCAACCTGCCGCCGTTCATCACAACGTTCGCCATGCTCGAAGTAACGCTCGGGCTTTCGTACATTTTCTCGGGTGGACAACCGGTCGCGGTGAACAACCCGATTTTCTCGGCGATCGGCACCGGGGCCGTCTTCGGCTTGCCGGTTCCGGTGATTTGGATGGTCGTCGTCGTGCTCGTCGCTGCAGTGCTGCTCAGCCGCACGCGCTTTGGACGCTACGTCTTTGCTATCGGCGGCAATGAAGAGGCCGCACGTCTTGCGGGCATAGCGACCGCGCGCATCAAGACGATCGTATACATGATCAGCGGCATGTGCGCGGCCATCGTCGGCTTTCTCTACATGGCGCGCTTTTCGTCCGGCTCGCCCGACACCGGCACACATGACGAACTGCTCGAAGCGATCGCCGCGGTCGTCGTCGGCGGCACGAGCCTGATGGGCGGCCAGGGCTCGATTCTCGGCACGTTCTTTGGCGCGCTGCTCATCGGACTACTCTACAATGCGATGAACCTGATCCACGTCGATTCATATTTGCAAAAAGTCGTGCTCGGCGTGGTCATTCTGCTTGCCGTGGTGCTCGACGAACTTCGCAAACGCTACTTGGCTAAGGCGTAAGGCGAATGCGCGTCCTGGTTTGTTTGTTCCTGATGGTTGCCCTTATTGCGGCCGTGCAGCCCGTTGCGACCGACGGCGAAGCGACGGTCTACCTCATGGGCGACTTTACGGGTGCGTTCGACGTTGCCTACACTGCCAAGCTGCAACCCGCGCCGCAAAATAACTCGTGGTCAACGCTTGGCATCATGCTCATTGGCTTGGTCAATCCGCGCACGAGTATTGAAATCGGTGTGGCCTATCGATCCGGTACCTCTCCGATCGAGGCTTTCACATCGGTACACGATCTGACCGGCGAAGGCGCGTACAAAACGGTAGACGCTTCGTGCGCGGACGGCTGCACAATCGAGCTGCTCGGAGACGCGGCAGACATCACCGCGCTCATCAATGGTGCGATCGTGGGGAATTGGCCGCGCGCGTCCTTGCCGATGAACAGCCCTTACATCCAGCTCAATGGAGAAGTACACGGTCCGGGCGATACGATCAGCGCGTCGCTGCTCGCGACAAAAACAACCGCTGCCGGCAGCGGATTGTCTTCACCGACGTGCGGGTTCACAACGCGAGGGATCGTACCAAAGGACAGTAAAGGCACCTTACTTCTTAGCGGCGCGACCAATGAGGAAGCGGAAAGCTATCTGAACCTGCGCACCGGTGCGGTCGTCACGCGGTGCGCAGATACAACATTGTCCACGTAGGACAGAAATAGGCGGCTAAGGCGTAATCCAGCGCCGTCCGAGGGCCTCAAGCGTTCCGTTTCTCGTCAGCGTATCGAGCGCGGTGTTCACGGCCTCGCACAGTTGCGTATTGTCTTTCGCGAAGGCGATGCCGAGCTTTTCGTGGGTGGGAATTTCGAGCGGGACGTAGAGTTTCGGACGGTTTCTGACGAGTTCGGTGATGACCGGGTGCAGCTTGATGATACAGCCGATACGGTTGGCTTCGAGATCGTCTAGGGCATGCAGAATGCCGTCGTAGGGATAGAACTGGATCGAGGCGAGGACGCCTTCGGCGACGAGCTTACGCGCGGGGGCCTCCGATGTGTTGCCTTGCTGAATGCCCGCAATGACGCCCTTTAAATCATTAACCGAGTGCACGTGCGGGTGCACGGCGCGATTGACGGCGACACCTTGCCCGAACTCCAGATACGGCTGCGAAAAGAGCACGATTTGCGCGCGGTCCGGCGTGATCGTCGTGCCCGAGATCACCGCGTCGTATTCGCGACGTGCAAGGCCGTCGAAGATGCCGTTGAAGTTGCTGCCGGTGTAGGCGACCGTCCGCAGACGCAGGTTGAGCATCGCGCAGATGTGCCGCATCAGCTCGATGTCGAAGCCGCTACGATAGTCGCCGGCGCTGACGTCGAAGGGCGGATCGGGATAGGCCGACGCGACCGTCAGCACTCCAGTCTTGATGGTGGATAGCACTAGAACTGCGGGTCCCACGAAACGTAATCGCCGCCGCACTTGTCAGTTAGGGATAACACAAGGGCGATCTCTTCGGGCGCGCGATCGACGAGGCACGCTCTCTTGCCCGCAAGCCAATATGCGGTTCTGCCCTCGTATGTTTCAGCCGTGGTCGTCTCAAACGAATTTTCCCGCAGCTCTTTTTCGACTAAGGCGCGATTCCGCTCGTCTAAGAACCGCAGCTTATGCTCGAGAACGACGAACTCGGCGCTTTTCGGTAGTTGCAGGCGGAGTGACGCGATGACTTCCTCGCGTACCCGCGAGATGTCAGCCTCAGCGCGGCGATGTCTTCGATTTTGTGCGACGGACGCTATGATGTAGCGCGCCGCACCCGCCACCATGAGCATGGCGACCGGCGCGGCGAACTCAAACGAGTTCATCGATAATTTGACAAAGTGTTAGAACGGGAAGTCGTTCTGTGTAAGCCCGGCGTTCAAGTTGTAGTCGGTGAACGACTGATCGAGCACCACCGTCGTGCCGGCGTAGAAAATTTGCCGTAGCGGCCAGTGCGACGCTTGTGAGAGCCAGATTTTCTGCTCGCTCACGCCGCCGTTGCCGGCAGGGTCGGCGACCTTGAGGTCGAGCAGGTCGGTATCGACACCGCCGATCTTACCGCCCGGCGTTTGCGTAAGTGCGCCTTTGACATTGGCATAGGTGGCGATGATGTTTTGCGGCAGTCCATCGGGGATGGTGTAACCGCGCAGCGAGGTAGCGCGGCCGTCGTGCAGATCGACCTTCAAATGAATGCCGGAAAGCAATCCGCCTTGGTGGCCGCTGACTTGATCGCCGCCGTTCCACACGCCGCCCGAACCTTTGTTGGCTCCAGACTCTATTAGGGTCTTGGCAAAATGCGGTTTGAGAAAGGAGTAGTCATAGACGCGATCTTGCACGTCGGTACCTTTGGTCTCGTGCGAATGGAGCTTGAACGTGTATGAGGTCACCTGCGCAAACGACGCGTTGAATGCATCGATGGCGGGCGCGGTCTGCGCGGCGCGAACCGCGTGCGGCGCCGCCAACGCGAAAAACGCGGCCGAGGCCAGGGTGAGTGCGAGATACCGCTTGAGCATGAATCCTCCGATTATGAGTTGGACGTGCCGGCTTGGCCGGGTTCTTCGTAGAGCAGCGTGCCGTGTTTGCCCTCTACACCGATGAGTACGTCGCACTTAGCGTCGGCCGCGATCTCTTCGATCGTACGGCCGAGCGGGGCGCCGGTGTATTTGCCTTCGCGGAACGAGCCCAGGATGATTAAATTCGCCCTTTCGCGCTTGGCCAGGTCGAGTACCGCTTGTTTCGTCAACCGCGACTTGATGATTTCCGTGCGAAGTGAAACGCCGCTGGCGGTCGCAATCGATTCGGCGGCGCCGAGGGCATCGAGCGCTCCGCGCTCCTCGAGGGGCATCTCCGCGTCGGGCGGCAGCGAATACGGCACTTCGATCACGTAGATCGCGAGCAGCTCGGAGCGTTCGCCGCGCGCCAGCTTGGCCGCCAAGGCCATCATGTGTGTCGAAAGAATGTCTGCGGAGAACACGACGACGATCGAGCCGACCATCCGCTCGAGCTCGGTGGCCGCTTCTCTGGCGAGTTTCTGAATGAACGACGCCGGCGGGTGCAACATCCACCAGATTGTCGAGCTGATCGCGACGACGATCAGCAGGGCGATCAGCACGCCGGCAATAGTAATATGGACGGTCGCATTCTGATAGATCACGAGCGCGGGGTTCCGCCGTACATCGCACGCAGGCGAACGACGCCGAGCGCCATCATAGCCAAACCTAGGATGATGCCGGTAAAACCCGCGGCGATCGGATAGTGCGCCATCCGCGTAAGGATATAGCCGCCGACGGCGATCATCGCGATAGCGAGCCCGGTGCGAACCGTACGCACGCTGCTACCTCGTGCTCCCGCCGCGGCGTTCATCGCTCGCGCGGACGTTCGCAACGTACTCGTCCATGAGCTCGAGCTCGCCGGCACGACGCAAGATCTCGATTTGTTCGCCGCGCCAATCGCGCTTGCGCGAACGGAACAGCGGCCAACCCTTGCGCTTGCGATACACAAAGTAGAGGATGATGCCAAACGCGATCCACGATGGTCCGGCGATACGCCCGATCGGATGCGTAATCAAGGTGAATGCCAGAATGGCGGTGATGCCGATGAACCCGAGGACCGCCACCACCGGAAACTCGACGCGCTCGCCACGGAACCTCATCGGAATGTTGATTGGGATCTTGAATCTGCGCGGGCTCAAAGGGTCGGTGAACCGCAATGCAACCAGTGCGACAAATACAAACGAGTAGCTGGTCGCAGCGCCGAAGGCATAGAGATCGCCCAGGAAGCCGATACCGCCTTCCCCATGGAAATACTTGGTATAAAGTTCCGCCATGCTTGGACTGAGCGAGGGCAGCGCGGCAAAGATCACCTCGATGAGCGCGACCCCCGTGAAAACCAGCAGCGAGATCATCGGCGTGCGATAACGGCCGTGGATACGCTGGAAGATCGAGGGCAAGAGCCCGCCTGACGCCATCGCATACGCGATGCGCGAGCTGCCGAAGACGCCCGAATTGGAAGAGATCAACAACAAGATCGCACCAAGGACGGGCACGTAGAAGGCCGCGATCGCTCCCCAATACGGCACCTGGCGAGCGATCAAGGCGACCGCCTTGCCGTTGTTGTCGTTGTTGCCGAGCCACTGCCAGAGCATTTGCGGATGTCCATGGGCATCGAGCGGGATCGGATGCCAGGTTTGCATGCCCAGCGCCAAATTCGCGTACGAGAGCGCAAAGATAAGAATCGTGAGGATCAGCGCGGTCGAGGTTCGTGGAATGATCGAGGCCGGGCGTTGGGTCTCTTCGGCCGCTTGCGAGATCGACTCGAGCCCGACGAAAGAAACGATCGCGAGCGAGATGCCTTTCATGAACTCGAACGGGGTTGGCCAACTGCTCTGCATCGTGTGCACGAGCAGATCGGGGCTGAAGGCGAAGAGAAAGCCGAGCGAAAGAATCGCTGTTTCGCTGACGACGTCGAGCGCGCTCACGAACCCGTTGAATGCGGTCGATTCGCGCACACCGATGATGTTGAGAACGCACAACCCCACGATCAGGCCGGTCACGAGGATGAAGTGCGACCACGGATGAAACGGCGCGCCGACTTGGGGCAGCAGTTCGCTGAGATAATCGACGCAGCTCCACGAGAATAACGCGATGTCGATTGTAAAATCCAGCAATACGGCCCAACCGGCAATGAAGCCGAAAATGTCGCCGAGCCCGCGCAACACGAAATATTGGCCGCCGCCGGCGACCGGGTAGGTCGCGGCAAGTTCGGTGTACGCAAGGCCAATGCAGACATAGACAATGCCTGCGAAAAGGAACGCGACGTTTGACGCGCCCGCAGCCGCGCCCAGGACCAATCCCAGGCCGACGAAGATGTCGGCGCCCACGTCGGAGTAACCCCACGAGAACGAACCCCAGGGCGTGACGGAACGCCGAAGTTCCGGTTTTCGAACGTTGCTCATCCTGCGATGCTAGAAAATGATCCCGATCGCGGTGCGTTCAAGAGCGTTGATCATGTATTCCGTGTGAGCGTATTGTTCGTGCAATCCGAACTCGTGAAAGATCCGGAGCGCCTCGTTGAGCCGGTTCACGCCGTCTCGCAACTCGTTGCGGTCGCGGCGACCGTCGGTGGCTTTTTGCAGGACCATGGTGGCGTACTTAAGTGCCGTCTTGGCGTATTCAACCTCGTTATTGATTGCAGAAAGCTCGTGCATCGCCGAGAGGTACGCATCGCGCGCCTCATCATAGTCACGGCGTCGCGTCGCGATCATGCCCTTGAGCACGTTTTCAAGCGCGTCGCTCCGGTTGCGCGAACTCGCGAGCGCACGATCGAGTGCTTGTCGCAGCGTCGGGTCAGTCGTCGTGCCGCCTGACGACGGCGAGAACGTCTTGAGCGGCTTGGTTTCGGTAACCGGCGCCGAGTGCGTGTGCGTCGCGGGCCCAAGCAGCCCCTGGATGTCGGCCATGAACTCGCTCGCGTTCTGAAAGCGGCGGCCGGGATCTTTTTCGATCGCGCGCATGATCACGATTTCGAGCGCTTCGGGGATGTTTCGGTTGATCTCGCGCGGCGGCGTCGGCAGATCGTGCACGTGTGAGTACATCGTCGCGACGATATCGTCGCGGTCGTTGCGGAACGGCAGCGTTCCGGTAAAGATTTCATACATGACGATGCCGACCGAATACAAATCGCTGCGCACGTCGGCGGGTTTACTCAAGAAGCGTTCGGGAGCGAGATACGAGATCGTTCCCACGATCTGTCCGGTGCGCGTTGTTTGCGTCACTTCGCTCGCGCGCCGCGCCAGTCCAAAGTCGGTAAGCTTGGTGTGCTTTCCCTCTTCGACGGTCATGATGTTCGACGGCTTGATGTCGCGATGNNATAGCCGAGTTCACCGCCTTCGAGCGCGGAAAGCGTCTTGCCGCGAACGAGTTCCATCACGATATACGAAATGCCGGCATCTTCGCCGGCATCGTAGACGGCTACGATACGTGGATGATTCAATCGCGCCATCGCGCGCGCTTCCATCAAAAGACGCGCGTTGGTCTCGTCGGAACGTTCAACCAACACCTTGACCGCGACGTCTCGACGCAGCGTCTTGTCGAGGCCCCGGTAGGTGTCGGCGGTCCCGCCGCGTCCGAGTAGCTCGGCGATCTCGTAGCGCCCGCCGAGGGTCCGTCCTTGGAGTGAATCCACTAAGCCGTCGTGTCCATGAGGTCAGAAAGCGTTTCGATGCACGGCTACGCGATTACCGTCTATGGTGACGATATCGAACCGTATCGTTGCGGTTGGGGCGACGATCTGGGCGTAGTCCGAAGCAATCAAACGTAGTTTTCGGCGTTTTCGCCCGTCGACTGAACTGAGCGCCGAGCCGAAGCGCCGGCCCTCGCGCCGCTTGACCTCCACGAAGACCAGGGCTCCCCCCTCAACGCAGACCAGGTCGATCTCGCCACCCGGAACGCGGACGTTGCGCGCTACGATCCGGTAGCCGGCACGGACCAGGAAGGCCGCGGCCAGCTCCTCACCCCAGCGCCCCTTCCCACTCGAGCTCGAAGTTGTCACCATCCTCCACTGCGTCAGGGTCTTGGCCGAACAAGAGTTCGAGCTGCGCATCCCTCACCCGGGCAAAGGCGGCGCGATGGTGGACGCTGGGTCCATGGACGCGCAGCGCCGCGATGTGGGCCGGGGTCGCGTAGCCCTTGT
>PMUE01000097.1 GCA_003167055.1 Vulcanimicrobiota bacterium
CCGTGCGTGATGATCAGCGGCATCGCGTTCGCGTGCGGCGACTTCACGTGGATGAAGTGGATGCCGACGCCGTCGATCTCGGTCGTGAACTGCGGGAGCGCGTTCAGTTTCGCTTCGCACTTGCGCCAGTCGTAATCGGTGCTCCAGTATTTCGCCACCGCCTGCGCGGTGGCCAACTGGACGCCTTGCGATTGGTCGGCTACCAGTTCAGGTGATGACGGCCATCGCGTGGCTTTGATGCGCCCGCGCAGATCGTCGAGCTCCGCTTGCGGAACGTTCACTTTTGGAAACGGGCGAATGGTGGTTGCGCCGCTACTCGGCGGTTGTGTAACTTGTGTCACGGAATTCGACCTCTCTTGGCAGCCGGCGAGACTGAAGGGTACGGCAGCAAACGCTGCCGCGGCGGTGCCGCAAAAGCGGCGACGGTTAAGGCCCACCGAGCCACCATAGCAGCATCGCTGGGGAACGCCGTCGAGATTTCCTGGACAGCCAACTACCGCTTAGGAAGCGCGGGACCGCTTACGAACCTGCTGCCGCGTTCGTAGAAACGCCAAGGCCGGTTCTGCTCGCGGCTCAAACCGATTCGGGTTGTCGCGGCCACGACGGTGCGATTTTCGGAATCAGACACGCCAAGCCACAACGAAGGATCCGCGCATAAGTCAACCCCGTCATCGCGCAAGGTGATCGCCATGGCGAGGGCCAGCCGCCCTGGACCACGCGCGAGATCGCGCACTGGCGACGAGCCGCGACGCTCCTTCATAAGGTCGATTCCTTCGGTCGGCTCGAGCGCGCGAATCAACACGCCGGCGCCCACGCCGGCTCGTTCGCTCGAAACGTTGAGGCAACAATACATTCCGTAGATGAAATACACGTACGCGTGCCCGCGTGCCAGATAGAGTGACGCGTTTCTTTTCGTCTCGCCGCGAAACGCGTGCCCTGCCGCATCGCCGACCGGATAGGCTTCGGTCTCCACAATGCGGCCGCTGGTGCGGTGCCCACGAAGATCGTGCACTAACATTTTGCCAATGAGGAAGCGCGCAAGCTTGACGGTGTCGATGGGCAAGTCGCGCCTACGGAGCCGCTTGATCAACCCAGGTCGTTCTCCTGTTACTTTACGCGATCGATCGTGATCGTGTGTTCGACCGTTTGCGAACTGTTCGTGGCGGACGTGAAGGTTTCGCGGTAGGTCGAATGCTCCAGTGTTCCGGATTGATCGAAGACGGCCTCGACGGCAATGTCGACGATCGAGGTTTTCTCGGCCGAGTCGCTTCGGCTTCGTCCCGATCCGCCCGAGCGCCATCCGCCCGTCGATCCGCCGCGGCCTTCGCGACCGGAACGTGATGCGCCATTTTGCTTCGAGTTGCCGTCGGCGATCAGCGTCGCGCCGGTACTGCTACGCACCAGATTGACGTCCAAGGGAACGACGACAGGAGCGGGCGATGTCTGCGGAGCGGGCGAGGACGTGCTTGTGGGCGCAGGCGGCGTGATACTCATGGCGGTCTGAGCGTGATCGCTCCCGTTAAGCGCTCCGGCGAGATGGCCCGGGAAATTCAGTTGCCCCAAGAGCACGACAATCGTCGGTGCCGCAGACCCAACCGGGTTGGGCGCTGCGAGCGAGAGACTGCCATCGTTTTCGCGGTTCACAAGCACGGCTGCACCAGATGCGCCGGCAAGCCGGGCAAACATGTGCGCGGCCGGCGTCCAGGTGATCACCAACGTGGAGACGTTCGGCGTTTCCTGCGCGCCCATTGTGGTGGTGACGCGATAGGTAACGCTCTCGCCGGAACGCGCCGGGCCGGCGAAATAGCTCGGGGAGGCGGCGACTAACGCTGCTGCGAGAAGACCACGGACGAACCACATACTGCGCAAGAGCGTATCGTGCAATGCTGGGAGCCGGCTTCAGACACTACGCGTAGCGGTCAACCTCGTGCTCGGGTGGCTTTTCCCAACGCACAACGGGCGAGACGGCCGGGGCGCGTGTCACATTTGCAAGATCGGGATTGATGAGCGCGGGCAAGATCGGCAACGGGAGAGGCAGCGCCGTTGCGGGCGCAAAGCCGTACGTTCTCGAGATCGTCAGTTCGGTTGAAAACGGGTTGATTGCTTCAACTGGTCCGATAGGTGAGCTCATCATGCGTCCGATTCAGATGTCGACGGCGGTCAGGACGCTGGAGATCCATGCCGGAGTCGGGACATCGGTCCGCACAGCACGTGCCGGCGGCCGCGACGCCTGGATGTCGCCGGTGCAGGCGCGATGAACGACGACGCGTTCACCATCCTCGTGGAGGGCTTCATCGAGCGTGGCGACGACGCGAGCGAACGTGAAAACGTAAAGAAGCGAAAGCACCTTCTTGACGATTGGCGCGGGACGCACAATCGTCAGCCGGTTGCAGCGTCGGTCGGCGCGCCGGTTGTGAAGCCGTATGAGCTCGCCGATGAAGGTCGAGTCCAGGTATGTCACCGCGCTCATGTCCAGAACGAGATTCTGCTCATCGCGTATCGCGTCGAACTCGGTCCGTAGTTGTGCCTGGTGCGTGAGGTCGTACTCACCGGCGAAGACTTTGACAACGGTAGCCATACGTCTCTCCTCCCGTGAAGGCCGCTCGGCTATCCCTACCCCCCCACCCTACGGCTCGTCGGAGCAGCCAGGTATAGTGTTTTTCACGATTAGCGGCCAACCGCCGCGTAGGTCGAAGATGCCGGCATGCCCTTCATCCTGGCAGCCGTGCCGCTGGTCGTCGCGCTGGGCGGCTCGACCACCGACGGTTACGGGCTCCCGTCGCCGGCGACGCAGAACTACGCCGCACGGTACGCGCAGCATATCCGCGGCTCGCTCGTAAATCTTGCCGTGTCCGGCGCTCAATGTGACGACGTGGTGAACAACCAGATTCCGAAGATGCCGCGCGGTGCGTCGATCGTGATCCTCGATTGCGGCATCAACGACATCGGCGGCTTCGGCTACACGCCGGAGGGCAAACCGGATGGTTCGAAGCGCACCGCGCCGGCCAACGACGCGGAGTTGTCAGCCGCACGGAGAGACTTTGCAAATGCGCTTGCGCTCATTCGTGAAAGAGCGCCGTCGGCTACGATCTACCTCGTGAACCTCCGTCACTGGCAGCGAATGACCGGCATCGAAGCGCCGCAGTTCGCCAAAGACGTGAACGCGTGGAACGTGATGCTGGCGGAAACGGGGCTGCACGTCGTCAACCTGAGCGGCGATCCGCGCATGTATCGCAAGGCGTATTTCCAAGACGATCTGCTTCACCCCAATGTGGAAGGAAACGCCGCGATCGCTAGCGACTTCCACTAACGGTATGGACGACGCCAAACGCCTGACGGCCGCGCTCAATGTGGCGGTCAAAAGCCCGCAATTCTCGAACAGCAAGGCGCGCGCGGTCGCGCGCCAAGCGCCGGCGGTGAATTGGCCCGCAACCAAGGCGCTCAATGCCGATTTCAATCCTGACGTCGACGGCTTTGAATCGTTCGTGATGAACGACGGCAGCACGTGCGAGTGGTCGTCGGGACAATTTCGCTACGTCACACAAGCGAGAAAATAACATGAAACGTGCTCTTGTGCTGTGTCTGACCCTTTGCATGCTCGCGTCCACGCCCGTACCGCCGGCGGTTCCGGCCGATGCTGCCGTGCGCGGAGATCGCTCCGAGGGATGGCTCGCGCAAAGCCGTTCGCCGGTGCTCGCGCGCAACGGCATCGTCGCCGCGAGCCAACCGCTGGCCGCGGAGGCGGGGCTGCGAATTTTGATGCAGGGCGGCAACGCGATCGATGCGGCGGTCGCGACGGCCGCGACGCTCAACGTCGTGGAGCCGATGATGGAAGGCATCGGCGGTGACGTCTTCGCCATCATCTATATTGCCAAAGATCGCCGCTACTACGTGCTCAACGCGAGCGGTAAGGCGCCCACCGGCGCGACGATCGCGCACTACAACGAGCTCGGCTACGCCTACGATCCGAAGAATTGGGGACCCGGCTCGGGCATGCCGCGCGGCGGCATCCTCGACGTAACTGTGCCCGGCACGGTGTGGGGCTGGGATGCGGTGCTGCGGCGGTTTGGAACGATGAAGTTCGACCGCGTGCTCGCGCCGGCAGTCGACTACGCGCAGAACGGCTATGCCGTGTCGGAACGCATCGCGCACGACTGGGTTCTGCCGAACGGACTGCCGCTACGGGGATGCTGCACGCAGTTGGATCCCGATTCGGTGCGCACGTGGTATCCGGGCGGCGTAGCGCCGAAGACGGGAGAAATTTTTCGCAATCCCGAGCTTGCGCGCTCGCTGCGGCTGTTGCAGAAAGACGGCGCAGCCGCGTTTTATCGCGGTGAGATTGCCCGCGCAATCGTGGCCAAATCGCGCGCGCTCGGCGGCACGATGACGCTCGATGATCTGGCGAGTTATCGCGGCGAGTGGATGGAACCGGTCGAATCCGCGTATCACGGCGCGCATGTGTTGGAACTGCCGCCGCCGTCGCAAGGCTTCGCGACAAATGAAGCGCTGAACATTCTCGCCGCCTGCGTGCCGAAGGTGGTGCCGGGCGAGACCCTCGCGTCGCTGGGGCCGGCGAATCCCGAATATTGGCATTTGCTGGTTGAAGCGAAGAAGCTCGCCTACGCTGACCTCTATCGCTACAACGCCGACCCCGACGTTGAGAAAGTACCGCTCGCGCGGCTGTTGTCCGTCGAACACGCGGAATCGCTGTGCGCGAAAATCGATCCTGACCACGCGTGGACACCCGCTCCACCGGGCGAGCCCTCCGGTGCGGGCGATACGATTGTGCTCTCGACCGCGGACCGTTGGGGCAACATGGTTTCGTGGGTGAACAGCAATTTCGATCCATTTGGATCGGGACTCACGGTACCGGGTTACGGCTTTATTCTGCACGATCGTGGTGGTCTGTTTACGTTGGACCCCAAGAGTCCGAATGCGATCGCGCCGCACAAGCGTCCGTTCAACACGCTGATGGCCGGGTTCATCGTGCGCGGCGACCGCCCACTCATGACGCTCGGGCTGATGGGCGGCGACATGCAAGCACAGGGTCACGAGCAAATCGTGGTCGACATCATCGATCTGGGTGCGAACGTGCAGCAGGCCGGCGACATTGCGCGCTTCCGGCACGATGAGATTTCCAACGTGCTCTCGCTCGAGTCGCCGCTGTACGATCTCGTTGGCGCACGCTTGAGCGCGATGGGCGACACCGTGAAGTCGACGACGCGTGCACCCATGGGTGGCTATCAGGCGATCATGCTGCTACCGAACGGCGCGTATGCTGCCGGCTCGGATTTCGGCAAAGATGGCGAGGCCGTCGGCTGGTAGTTAGCCGCCGTGGAATTGCTGCACGGCAAAGACGACGGCAAGTACGATCAAGACAGCGCCGGCGGCTTTCTCGGCGTTCTTTTCGAAGCGGTGACCGAGCATCGCACCAAAGGCGAGACCGACGAGCGTAAAGCACACCGTCGAGATTGCCACGGTCGTGAACAACGGCATCAGCGGCAAGTGCAGCGCCGGTAACGCAAACCCAACGCCCAGCGAGTCGAGGCTGATCGACAGCGAGGCGAGCAGTAGACCGCCGGTCGTGGCGACGTTGAACTCGCGGTCTGCATCCGACGAGAAGCCTTCGCGCAAGATCCACGCGCCGATGCCGGCAAGCACGATTAAGCCGATCCAGCTGGCAATCGCGCCCACGATGTGGCCGAGGCCCGTACCGAGCGACAGGCCGATGATCTGCATTAGGATCTCGGCCGTTGAGAACGCAAGGCCGAGACGGAGGCGCTGCGGCCACGGCGGTTCCTTGATCCCGATCGCCACGGAAAGCGCCAGCACGTCGAGCCCAATAGCTAAAGCGACACCGACAATACGAAGTGCCGTGTTCACCGCGGCCCTATTCTTAAGGATTTAGTTGACATCCCGGAGTTGTCTGTTGTATCCTCAACTAAAGATTTAGTTTGGAGGTCGCCATGCGAATTCTGGCCGTGGTTCTTGCCTGTCTCGTCGGTTCGGTGGCCGGCACCGTCGGCAGCGCCGCCGTAGCGTCGTCCCACAACCACGATTGGGGTCACGATAACTGCGTAACCGTCAACGCAGCGGGCGCCGACTGGGCCGGCCGCGATCTGCACGGTCAGCGTCTCGAATATACGGATTTGAGCCGTGGCAACCTGCGCAACGTGAACCTGCGCGATGCGAAGCTGACTTGCGTTGACTTCCGCGGTGCCGATTTACGCGGCGCCGACCTGCGCGGTGCAGAACTCACCGGCGTCGATTTCGAGGGTGCGCAGCTCGAAGGCGCCGTATTCGACGGTGTGCGCGCCGTCGGCATCAGCGCGCCGGACGGAACGCTCAGCGCGCTTTCCAACGAGCAACTGCACGCGCTAATGAACGGCTGCACCGGATGCAACTTCGCCGACGCCGATCTGCACGGTCGCAACTTGAGCGGCATTCGGCTCACCGGTGCCGACCTGGCCAATGCGAATCTGCGTGGCGCCGATCTGCGCGGTTCGTATCTCACCGGCGTCGACTTCTCGCACACGCAGCTGGCCGGCGTAAAGCTCGAGAACGCGGCCTTGATCGGCTGCAGCTTTCGCGGCGTCGATCTCAGTTCAGTTGATTTCTCGACCGCGCGCATGACCGGCGACGACTTCCGCACCCGGCTCTAGTCGAGACGGACAAGCTTTAAACGCAGCGCTTTGGCGATGGCGCGCGAACGCGAGCCGACCTCGAGTTTCCCCAGGACCCGTTCGACGTGCGTTTCGATCGTGCGCGGACTCACCACTAAACGCTGCGCGATTTCTTTGTTGCTCAGCCCGTCGACGAGAAGCACCAGGATCTCGCGTTCGCGCGCGGTGAGATCGATGCCGGTGGGCGGCGCTTCGACGAGTTGCTTGGGCAGAATGAACGTCGATGCGTAGGCGCGCGCCAAGCGCGCTTCAAAGCGCGGGCCATCGCGGGTGAGAAGCGACAGGGCGGTTTCGAATGCGACGGTGCCTTCGCTTTGACCGCGTCGCGCGTTGCCGGCAGCAAGACCGGCGAGTTCGAGTGACACGAGCCCACGACGCGCTTCAAGCAGTGCGTTGAACGGCATGCATGCCGCGAGCGCCGCATTGCTACGCGCGCGCCCGTCCGCGGCGGCAAGGAATGCCAGCAAATCGTCCGCGTGCGCGAGACCGACCGCGTCATAGGCGTCGATCGGGCGGGCGCGCGCAACAGCGTCGTTCGCACGCGTGAGAATGCCGGCCGCCGAGGCCGGCGTCGTTAGCAATGCGTAATAAGCCGCTTCCGAAAGCGCAATCGCTTGCTGTACCGTCGGAATCTCGGGCATGTCGGCTGCCCGCAACGCCAAATCGAGGGCGATCGCGCTATCGTGGCCGAGAAATGCGGCGCGGGCAAGCGCGATTTCGGCGAATGCGCGTACGCGCGCGGTGTCGCCCGCGTACCAAGCACGTCCGGCGTGTTCGCGCGCCCGGTGAGCGTGACGCACCGCTGCGTCCACGTCGCCGGCATGGGTCGCAAGCTCGGCGAGGGCAATGTAGAGTGCGGCCTCTTCCGAACGGAGATCGAGCGCCGACGCCAGGCGCGCTGCGTGTTCGGCCGCTTCGGCCGCGGAATCGATCCGTCCCCACAAGAGCGCCAATCGCGCGAACCACACTAGGGTCAGCGTTTGCAGCACTGCACGGTCGTCGTCTTCGAGCAGACGCGTCAGTTCGTCGAGCGTGTCCGCGGCAGCGTCGCGCTCGCCGAGCGCGGTCAGTGCATACGCGCGAAGGATCCCGCAGTTGAACCGAGCCGCAACGTCGGTCATGTCGTCGAGCGGTGTCAACTCGTCGAGCGCGCGTGTGAAATCGAAGGCCATAGCACGAGCCCATCCGCGCAACACGGCCACCGCCGCGACAGCCGACGGACCGAGCGGTTCCGCGCGGCGTGCGAGGTCGTCGAGCTCGGCCGCGTCAACATCGATCAAGTGACCAAGATCGTACTCGTACATCTGTGCGCGCGCATGAAATGCAATGATCGCGTCGTCTTTCGCGGTCTCGGCAGCACGCGCAAAGGAGCCGCGCGCCTGGTGAGACGCCGTCGCTTTGTCAAGCAAGCCTTCGGCGTACGAACGCACATCTGCGTCCGGACCGCCGGAATCGATGCGGGCCGCCATCGAGCGCACGCGTGCACGATCGCCGGTAGCGATCGCCGCCTGCGCGTAGGTGCGCAGAAACGCACCGGCCGTCGCCGCATCGCCGGCGCCGTCGGCATAGTGCAGCGCCGCCGCGTGCTGCCCGCAGCGCGCATGCGCTTCGGCTGCACAGCGATGCGCTGCGGTCTCTCCGTTGCGGGCGCGCAACCGCGTTCGCGCCACGTTACGAAGGAGCGGATGAATACGAAAGGAGCCGCGCGTTAACTCGGCAATGGGTGCGCCGCGTGCGCGCATTTCGGTAACCGCATCCGTGACCCCGGCGAACGCAGCGTGCGTCTCGAGCACGTCGACGTCGACCAGCTGCAGCACGCTGAGGTCTTCGAGTACACGCGTGTTGTCGTGACCGAGTTCGTCGAGGATAGCCTTAGCGAAATCGTCCTCGCGCCACCCCGAGAGCGCAAGTGTTGCGCCGGCGATCCAGCCTTCGGTGAGGCGGCCGATTTCCTCGAGCTCGCCGCTCGTCGGATCCTGTCCGAAGCTTCGCGCTAAAGCGCGCAGCTCGTCGGCATCGAGCGCCAGAAAACGGCCGTCGAGCACGCTAACCCGTCTGCCCAGCGAGCTCGCCGGTGCGATGTCGGGTACCGTGCGGCCAAGCACGAGTATGCGCACGCCGGCGGGAAGTTCGGCGAGTGCGCTGGTGAGAAATTCGCCAAAAGCTCCGTCACCGTCGAACACGTGCCCGTTGTCGATGACGAGCACGAGTGGGCTATCGACGTGCGCCAATTCAGCGGCGAACGAACTCCCGAGGAATGACGGCTGTGCCTGCGCTTCAAACGCGCCGAGCGTCATGCGTCCGAAGTCCTGGCGCACCGTGCGTACCGCGTCGACGAGCTCGCGTACAAACGCCGCGCGATGCCAGGGGCGCGCATCGAACCACGCGGCATTGGGAGCGTTCCCAAACGCAAGCGTCGCCGCGGCGCTCTTCCCCGCGCCCATTGGTGCATGCACGAGCGTAAGCGATGCGCGCTCCACCGACTCGAGTAATTGTTGCTCGACGCGTGGACGTGGAATGAGTTCTACCAGGCTAGTCCTCGTGCACCGAGCGCGTGGGGAGATGCTGCAGAAGATACACGAGCGCGCGGCGCAGACCTGCGAAGGTCCGCTCAGCGAGTTTGCGGCCGACCGCTTCGAAGAAGAGCCGCTCGGGAACATCGAGTCCGCACGCGTAGTGTGCATGAACCGACAGAATCAGGAGTGGACCGAAGCGCCGGAAGGAGATCGTACCGTTCATCGATGGGAGCGGCGCATCGTCGTCATGTGTCCAGGAAAATGCGAGCGCGCCGGGGGCGCAGCCTTCGGGAACAAAACGAAATCGCGCTTCGATCGGCGCGCCGTACATCCCGCCGCGCAATCGCAGCGCAAATTCGTCGTGTGGGTGTGCGTCTTGGCCGCACGCAGCCAGCGTTTCGAGCGGATCCATCGTCCCATGCAGGATCCATACCGCGGATTGCAATTCCGCGAGCCCGTCACGTGTGCGCAGCTTTGCCATCGGCCCGGCCTCCGTCTACGGTGCTTCGTGGTCGTTCGCGGCGCTCCCGGCGCTCGATGCCCCAAGCAGGGAGCTCGACGTTTTTGTGTATTGTTTCCATTCACACCGCAACTTTTTCGTGGAGGCCTTTTTCATATGGTATCACCACCGAAAATAGCGAACCCGGCCGCGCTGGGACTCGCGGGCTTTGCACTTACGACCTTCTTGCTCTCAGCAAAAAACGCGGGATGGCCAGTCGGCGACGCGTTTCTCGGCTTTGCGTTCTTCTACGGCGGCGCGGCACAACTGCTCGCCGGTATGTGGGAGTTCCCGTCTGGGAACACCTTTGGCGCGCTGGCATTTAGCTCGTATGGCGCGTTCTGGTTAGGCACCGGATTCTGGGCGATGTTCGTGACACCGAAGAACCCGAACGATCTCGCCTACATTCTGTTCGCGTGGATGGTCTTCACGCTATACATGACGATCGAAGCGGTCCGTCACACAGCGTTGCCGGTGAAGTTGGTCTTCATCTTCCTGTCGCTCACGTTCATCCTGCTCTGGGTCGGTGCAGGCTTCGGCGTCCCCTCGATGATCCAATTCGGCGGCTACGCCGGTATCATCACGGCTGCGCTTGCTTTCTACGCCTCGTGGAAAGCGGTGCACGACGCGCATCCGTCCCTGCCGGTCTAAGGTGGCGGCGGCGGTGAGGTTTCCGGCTCCGCAGTAAACACGTACTGCTTGGCCTCCGGGCCAAGCGGCGCGCCGAGTCCGGTGATCGATCCGTCGCTCTGCACTTTTCCTTGTATATGGACACCGCCAAGGGTCGCGATATCCAACCAGATATCCGATCCTTGGCTTCCGCCGTGCACTTGCGTCAGCGTTCCGCCGGTCTGGGCGCGATACGTGCCCTGGACGTAGCCGTTGACGATCCAGATGCGCAGCTCGCCGGCATAGCCGAACGACTGGAAGCGCGGACGAATGTACGTTTGATAGACGTGCTGCGGTGCGGGCGTCGTTTGCGCAACCACCGCCGGCGCAAGTTCGGCATGGACAACCGCGAGCAATAGCGCAAGAACCATCGTGCCCAATGATAGCATGCGCCTCGCGCGCTTTCCTGAACTCGGCGAGCACTCGGTAGCACCGCCTGGGTTGCTCCCCTTTGCCGGCATTGACGATGCCGAACGCGAGTTGACCGCGTTGTGCGCCGGCGGCGCGCCGCCGCACGTATTGGCAATGCTTGGGAACGTACTGGTGCGGCGCGGGCGCTACCTCGACGCCTTGGAGGCGTACCGCAGCGCCGCCGATCGCGACCCGTCCGACGCGCGCGCGCATTTGGCCTGTGCCGAAATCGCGCACGTCCTCGACGACACCGCAACCAGCCGCAACTATCGCGCTCGCGCGCTCGCGCTCCAGCGCGTCTATCCCGATCCGATGCCGGTGGGCGCGCGCACGCCGATACTGCTGTTGCTGCGCGACGCGCCTTATAGCGTCAACACGCCCCTGGAATTGTTGCTCGATCGCTCACGCGTTGCCGTGCACAAGTACTATCTCGAAGGCAGCGAAGACGTCGCGCTGCCGTCCTACGCCGTCGCCTTCACCGCGTTCGGTGCCGCCGAAGCCGCGCGTACGGCGACAGCGCGCGCGCGCGCGTTTTTTCCCGAAGCGGCCGCTGCAATCAACGATCCAGCGCGCCTAGCGTACACGACGCGGGAAACGCTTGCGACGACGCTGCAGGGCATCGACGGGGTCATGGCCTCCCGTGCAGCCGTCGTCTCGAGAGGCGACGCTGCAACGATTGCGCTACCGGCGGTGGTACGTCCGGTGGATACGCATGCCGGCGACGGCTTTGCTCTGGTCGAGACGCGTGAGCTGCTGCAAATGCACCTCGCGCGCTTTCCCGCCGAACGCTACCATACTGCCCGATTCGTCAACTATCAAAGCCGCGACGGACTCCATCGCAAGTTTCGGGTGATCTTCGTCGACGGCGTTGCCTATCCGTACCATCTCGCAATCGCGCCGCAGTGGATGGTCCACTATCGAACCAGCCCGATGCGCCAAAGTGCGGCGCTGCGCGACGAGGAGCGCGCCTTTCTCGAAACGCCTTCGCGCGTGCTGCCGTCATGGGAACGTATTATGCCGCAGATTGCGTCGGCCGTCGGCCTGGACTACTTCGGTATCGATGCGACGGTGTTGCCCGACGGCCGCCTGTTCGTCTTCGAAGCCGACGCTGCGATGCTGGTGCACGATGAAGACGCGCGCGATGTCTTTAGCTACAAACGTGAGCACGTCGCGCGCATCCGCGAAGCGTTACATTCCGCTATAGCAAACCGTACACATCGAGAAACGCGTTGACCAGCGCCGTCGCCTGGCGTGAGGCAATCTCGTTATAGCTAGCGCGCGCGTCGCAGAAGAAGCCGTGATCGGCTTGGCTGAACACGACTTGCTCGTGCGTCGCTTTCCCGGCGGTGAGCGCATCGGCGACGGTGCGATACTGGTCGGGCGGGATATGCGAGTCGAGGCCGCCCCAAAACATCAGGATCGGCGCGCGTTGCGCCTGTGCAAGCGGAAGAAGATCGGGTACGATGCCGCCCCCATAGAACGAAATCGCTGCGCCGAGTTGGACGCGCGCGTTCGCCATGTATGCGACTCGCCCGCCCATACAGAATCCGATCGCGCCAATGCGCGGCGCGTCGATGCTCTGCCCACGCAGCCAATTGTACGCCGCGTCGATGTCCGCGTGCAGTCCATCGGTGCTAAGCCCGGCCATGTGCGGGCGCACGGCTTCGAAATCAGTGTAGCTGCCTTCGAAGCCCGGGCCCGTGCGGTGAAAGAGTTCAGGGGCAATCGCCAAGAACCCGAGCGCTGCAAAACGGTTCGTAACGTCGCGCACCCACGCGTTCACACCAAAGGCCTCCTGAAAGACCAACATGCCCGCAGTGGGCGAACCGGATTTTGGACGCGCGACGTAGGCGCGCATGGTCGTGCCGTCGGCAACATTGAGCTCTACGCGATCGGTAGAAGAGGACACGGATTCTCCTTTTCGGTACAAGGGTGCTTGATGAGTGTCGTTCTCGAAATCCACCTGGTACTAGCATTCTTGGTCGCGCTGTGTGCCGTGGTGTTCAGTTGGACGCCGAACGGCCGGCGCGTGGTCAATGCCGTGGTGGCGTTGCAGTTCGTCGTGGGATTGGTCGTTGCTGCGGTGATGGGGGCGCGTCACATGACGATCCCGCCTGCGGTCTGGCTGCACCTGCTGATCGCCCTTGGGGTTTTGGCGTGCTACGGCATGGCGATGCGTGCCGGAAAACGGGCGGGCGGCGCGACGCTTGCACTGACGCTCTCCATCATCGGTATTGGGTTGATCGTGATCAATATCGTGATCGGGTGGCGCCTCACGATGCCGGGAGCGGCGTAGCGCGTGAAAACTTTGCGCGTACTCTTCGCCGTCGTCCTTTTCGCAATCGCCGTGGCAGCGGCGTGGTATTTTCTTCGGCCGCATGAAGCCGGTCCCGCCCAGACGCTAACCGTGTACTATACGAAGCTGGACGGCACCGCGCTCGGGACATGGGATGTTTCGCTTCGCGTCGCGCAGCCCGGCGAGAGCGCCGCGGAGCGCTTGCACGACGTGGCGACCTATGCCGCGCTGCAATCGGTGGCAGGACCGCCGGCCGGCATTTCGGCGGTGCGCTTCCCCACCGGCACGCGGGTGCGTGATGTCAGCGTGAACGGCGGTACCGCGCTTGTCGATCTCAGCGGTGACGTCGCGTCCGCGAACGGCGGGACATTCCAAGAAAACGGCGAGTTCAAAGGTCTGGTGTATACGCTAACGGGAATCCCCTCTATCAATGCGGTCCAGATTACGATCGAAGGCCGAACTGTAGAGACCCTTCCGGGGGGACATCTTGAGCTCGACGCACCGCTTCGTCGCTCGGATTGGTAGCGCGATTGCGATCCTCGTGCTGTTCGCAACAACCGTCGTCCGGGCGGACACGGTCAGTTACGCATTCGAACGCTCGACCCTCACCTTCACACATCTGACACGCGCGGCCGGCGGCACGGCAATCGGTATCGACGATCCGACGTTGCGCGCATTGCTGAAATCGCTCGGCGCAACCTTGACCTGGCGCTCAGGCGACCGCAGCGTGTTGATCGCGACCTCGGCGCCCGATGTCATTAGCTTCGGCGTCGGCGATGCTCAGTACAGCGTCGGAGCGCTCACCGCACAAGCGCACTTCGCGCCATACTTGAGCGGTAGCGAGGTCTACCTGCCCTTCGACGATCTGCTGCACGCGCTTGGCGTCGGCGCGCAAGATGGCGTGCTCGAGCGTCTGCTGACCTCGGTCGACGTGCAAGGCTACGGCATCCAAGCCGTACTCATCGCCCACGGCGGCGGCATCTTGCATCCACAGGTCGTTACCGATAGTCCCGATCGCGTGGTGTATGAGTTCGACGGCGTCGGCACGACGCTCGCACCGCAGCGCACGATCAACGCCGGCGGCATTCGTTCGGTCGAAATCACCTCATCGGGCACCGCGCGCGATCCGAAGACGCTGCTGACGATCGATCTTGCCCCGGGCACGCGCCACGACGCGCCGCAATCAGGGAGCGGCGAATTCGAAGTGGCCTTCGGCGCAAACGGCAGCGCGCCGCCGCTGGTCGAGCCGCTGCGCGGTTCGGTTGCGGCTGCGCCGGCTGTTCCACCGCCGGCGCCGAACGAGATGGTGACGGCGTCACCGCTCTCGTCGCCACCGGCGACCGCCGCCGCGGCGGTTGCCACGGTCAACACGGTAAGCGTTCAAGCCGGCAGCGACGGCGCTCAAAGCGTCGCGATTACGGTGACCGGCGACGCCACCTACGAGTGGCATCGTTTACGAGCGCCCGACAATCGCTTTTGGATCGATATCAAGAACGCGCAACTTGCCGGCGGCCCGCAAGATCAGGCCGAGGCCAACCCGCTCATCGCGCTGCGCGTACGACAGATCGATCCGCAAACGGTCCGTATCGCCTTGTCGCTTGCGGGCGATAACGCGCTCGACGTGTCGCCGTCGACAACCGGCGTGAGCATCGACGTCGGCACGGCGATGGTCGCCGAAACCGCGCCGCGCAGCGGAACCGGAACGATCGGTGCGGTGGTTTCCGCAAACGAACCGCAGACGCTCGTTACGCCGGTACCGGCCGACGAGTACGGCATGAACGGTACGAGCGGCGACGATCAGGGCGAGTGGAAGTTCGGACCGCGTGGCTATGTGCCGACCAATCCAAAGTTGATCGTCATCGATCCGGGTCACGGCGGCGGCGATCGTGGTTCGATGCACGGCGACCTGCAGGAAGCGGTACTCAATCTCGACATGGCCGAACGCGTGCAGGCGATTCTGATCGCGCGCGGCTGGCAGGTTAAAATGACGCGAAGCACCGATCACGATGTGGACGCGACTCCCGCGAGCACGCAAGCGGCAATCCGGATCGGCCACGACAATGCCGACGCCTACGCGCTTCAAGCACGCGACGACATCGCCAATCAATCCGGCGCGCGGCTTTTCGTGAGCATTCACTGCAACGCGTACATCAATAGCGGACCGAACGGCGCGACCGTGTACTACTCCAAGCCCGGCGATCTCGCGCTCGCGCAAATCATGGACCGGGATATCGCAATGAGCAGCCTGGGCGTCAAGGACGACGGCATCGTCAAGAGTCATCTCTACGTGACCTTGCACGCCAACATGCCGGCGGTCCTGATCGAGACCGCGTTCCTCTCCAACCCGTCGGACTACGCAAAACTCGACTCTTCCGCGTGGCGGCAACAGATGGCCGAAGCGATTGCCGACGGCATCGATCGCTATGCCCAAGCCAACCCGGTCGCGAGCAACAACCAATAGTGATCGGACTCTTCGATTCGGGTCTGGGTGGACTGACCGTTCTTCGACGCGTGCGCGAGCGGTTGCCCGACGTCGACGTGCTATTTTTCGCCGATCAGGCGCACGTGCCGTATGGCGGCCGCGCAGCCGGCGATCTCTTTGCGTTGTTGCAAAATAATCTGGCGTGGCTCGATGAGCGCGGCGTCGAGGCGATCGTCATGGCGTGCAACACCTCGTGCGCGATCGCCGATCTCTACGGCTGGCCGCCAACCCAGGCCGAGGTCTTCGACCTCTTGGATTCAGCGACGATCGAGCTGCAACAGCGCGGTGCCCGCCGCATCGGTGTCGTTGCGACCGCTGCGACCGTGCGCTCAGGCGCGTACGGACGGCGCATTCGCAATGCGATCCCGGAGAGTGAAGTGTGGGAAGTGGCCGCGCCGGCGCTCGTACCGCTCGTCGAGGCCGGTGAAATCGAAACGGTGGCCGCGCGTGACGCGGTCGCGCGCGTCTGTGCCGAGCTGCCGCCGGATCTCGATGCGGTCGTCTACGGCTGCACGCACTATCCGGTGCTCGAGTCTCATTTTCGCGCGGCGCTCGGCGATCGTGTCGAATTGATCGACCCCGCCTTCGTGCAGGCGGCGCGTCTGGCGGAGTTCTTGCAACTCGACGAAGCGCCGATCGGCTCAGGCACCACGCGCTACGTCACGAGCGGCGATCCCGAACACTTCCGCCGCAGCGTCGCGGCGATTATGGAAGAACAAACACCCGTCGTGAGTGGCCTGGGCTACGCTTCGGATGTGACGTAAGCTTCGAGGCTCACGCCGGCATCGCAAGGTATTTTTCCACCATCTTCGCTTGCGCTTCCCAGCCTTCGTCGTTGGCTTCGAACGCGTCGGCGCGACGTTCGATCGGGATGGCGTCGAATCCGGACTCGACGATCGTGAGCTGCGTGCCGCCGTCTTTGGGCTCGAGCATGAACTCGACCAGCGTCGTCGGCTCCTTCGAATAGTCGTAATTCGGGTCGATGCTGAACGGGTGCCAGCGGAACGAGAACCGGCGCATCGGCTCAATGCGATCGACGATGAAGCCGAATTTCATACCCGAGTATTTCTCTTGCGTTTTGGCGACCTCGGGATCCACCTTGGTGGGCACGAGGACGCCGGAGATCGGTTGGCCAGGGGCAAATTCGCCGTCAAATTGCATGCCGAACCAGGCACCGAACTGCCGTGATTCACTGATAGCGCGCCAGACACGCTCCTGCGGCGCGCGAAGAAATATTCGCTTCACGATGCGATCCGTCGATGAAACCATATGCAACCTCCAGGTTGCATATTAGCACACGCGAGTTAGGAAAACAAGGCGCGCTTTGTCATCCCGAGCGTAGAGAGCGAAGCGAACGTAGTGTGCCCGGACCGTGCCCACTCGGCGCTCATCCGTCAGAGCGTAGCCCCAGAGCCCGTGCTAGAATGGTCGCGGCGATCGTCAGAAACAAGCTGCGCATCGCGTGCGCATTAAGGAGAGCAGCACGTGATCTACGAGAGCATTACCAAAGAACGGTTAGCCATCTTCGCCGTCATCATCACGATGCTGGTGCTACAGATGCGCCTACCGTCACACGAACTGCCCAAAAGTGGGACTCTTGCCGGGCCTTGTGCTCATCGCACGCTCCTAAGATCGATATACATGCTCGCGACCCCAAAAGGTTAGGGTGGACCAAGGCGTGCGGGCTCAAGATCGGCGACACAACATCAATACCTAAGCGATCTCGCGGAGGCTCAGAATCGGAACTGCCACTGCGTCGAACAACCTGTTCCCACAGGCTATGGGCTGCTCGGCTCAGGGACGCTCCTCTAACGAATAGAAGGGTCCGCGCAGGGGAGAGCACCTTAGCTTGTTGTGGAGATAAATGACCGAATACGATTCAAGTGCCGACGACGCAGAAATCGTGGATAACTACCGCCTTGTCGCAGATGATACCGGAATACAATTGGCGCTCTCAAGCTAGCGCAAAGCGACTTTGCTCCCTCGGCTGTAGCTGCGGGGCAACTAGTTATCAGGCGGTCAGCGGTGCCCAATTGCGGCCCAACAGCGGCGACCTTCTTCGCCTCCCGGTTGTGGCTATCTGTCGGCCAAAGCGATCCCGTCACTCGCCTCAGCCGAATTAGCAGCCCGTTTTTGACGAGGTGCGATTGAGCTCCATCATGACTTCACGCGGCGCAAGGCTTCGAACTTGATACATCTGGTGATAATCCGCGTCGCACAGTGTGCACACCACTTCTCGACCGTTATTCCCGATGATCAAATAGTGGCCGCCCACCATCTCCCTACGCAGGCCGAAACTCAGTTGGCACATCGGCGCCTGGCCCGCGGGCATCGAGTCGATGCGTATCGATGTGGCGCGCTCCCAACTCAAACTGTCACTCTTCTGACCTGGTTGCAGTTTGAGGTAGCCGTTCGCTGAGTTTATCTGCACCGGAATAGGCAGGAGATTGTATATTCGCGCCGCCGGAGCGGGGCGTGCGCACGCCAGGAAAAGAACAGCAGCGATCCAAGCGAATGTGATGCGCTTAAGGTTCATCGTGAATTCCTTCCGGATGGCACAAACAAAGATGCCGCCAGGTTGATTCGGGGCACGCCGCTGCGGACCCGCTATTGGACGCTCGGGATGACAAGAGAGGGGGCTAGGAAAATAGGGCGCGGCGTTGGCGCTCGAGTTCAACGGTTGAACTGAGCGCGGCGCGGCTATCTTGGGCGTGTGATTCGACCAGGGCCGCCATCTGCGAGTAATCGCCGTACATCGCGTAGGCGCGGCGCGCTTCGTCGTTGGCGGCGTCCTCGGCTTGTTCGAGCGTGAATTGCGCCGAGCTGGCAAACTGCTCGATGCGCCCGAAGGCTTCTTGCGCCATACGCGCCTGACGCGCGCTGTGCTCGGCTTTCGCTACGCCGTTTTCGATCGCGACGCCGGCGGATTTGCCGCGCGCTTCGAGATCGCTGAGGACTTTGCGAATGTCTAGCGTCGAGGCCTTGGTCTTGTCGGCAAGACTGCGCACCTCACCGGCGACGACATTGAAGCCTTTGCCGTGGTCACCGGCGCGCGCAGCCTCGATCGCCGCGTTGAGCGCGAGCAAGTTCGTTTTGTCCGAGACCGAGCGCACCAGATTGATGATCTCGAAGATCTGATGCATCGATTTCGCGAACTGGTCGAGCGCATTACGGCTCTGCACCGCCATCGACGAAAGCACGTTGATCGTGTCGATCAGCTCGCCGACGGTGTCACGCATGACGCGCACCTGCGGGGCGACCTGCTCGAAGCGCTCCCCAAGGCCGAGAAAGTCCTTGGCGAGTTTCTCGTTCGAACCGCTCAGAGCCATGGATTGCTGCGAGAGCCCGTTCAGGCTCGAGATCTGCGACCGCGATTGAGTGCCGATCGTATCGCCGGTCGCGCGTACCGAGTTGACCGAACGGTCGATCGACTCGATGATATCGTTAAGAGTGAAGCCGTGCGTTGCGTCGTGCGAGCCGAGGTTGACGCGCGGACGCCAAGCGTCCAGATTGCGGTTGAGCAAGAGCCGGAACACGTCGGTCGGGAAGAGCGGTTCCATGCGCTCCCACACGAAGCGCGACGTCTTGACGAAGTCCTCGCGCTCGTCCGGCTGCAGCTCGTGCACCTCGAGGTGTTTGCGCAGCTCGGTCAGCGCGCGCAGATCGTCTTCGGCGGAGATGCGGCGGTGATACTGCCTGGCTTCGCTGAAAGCTTGCTGGACGAGCTCGCGGTCGGACGCCGGCAACAGGTGCCAACGCTCGATATTCCCCAGCACGATCTGGGTGTTGTAGGTGTGCGCGGTCAGCGAAAGGTAGCGCTGCACTTCATACAGACGCGCGCCGAGGGTGTTGGCGAGCGGGTTTTCTTGCGCATCGACTTCGTGGTTTTGCAGCGAGCGGTAGACGTCGTTGAAGCCGATAACCTTGGGCGAGGCGCCGAGCGCGTGCATCAGCGCGAGGTACACGACCGAATCTTGAATGCGTACCCGCATCTTGCGCATGTCCGAAGGACGGCGGATCGGATGTAAGCTGTTGGTGAAGTGACGCAGCCCGTTCTCGAAAAAGCCCAGGCCGTGCAGCCCGAACGACTCGAACGATGAGAGGATGTGTTCGCCGAGCGGACCGTCGAGCAACCGGTGCGCCGATTCACGGTCGGGAAAGACGAACGGCAGATCGAGCAATTGGGCGAGCGGCACGAGCGCGCCGGCGACGTACGTCGTCACGCTGACCATATCGAGTTCACCCGAGCGCACGCGCAGGAGCGCTTCCATCTCGCTGCCACCGGTAAACGGAATCTCCAACTCGATACGCAAGCGTCCTTCGGAGAGCTCGAGCGTGCGCTCCGCCACATATTCCCATGCCCGCGATGGCGGATAGCCCGGCGGCAGAAGCGTCGCGATTTTGATCGTCGTGTGTTCGCTCTTCGACGCGGTACGCGAACGCGAGATGTATTCGATCTCTGCGCCGTAGTACGCGAGACGCTGCGTCGCGAAGGCGGATTCGAGTGCTTCGCGCCCCTGAGCGGCGGCAACGTTTGCAAGACCGTCGGTTGATTTGCGCATTGCTTCGGCGGCGTGACTGTGATCGCGGCCACTGATCACCGCACGATCGATCGTGACCGAGAGATCCGCCGCAAGCTCAGCAATTTCTGCCAGCGACGTCCGGGCGATTTCGGCCAGCGGGGCCGACGCCGCCGAGCGCTCGGCGTTCTCGCGCACCGCTTTAATCGTCGCTTCCGCTTCGCGTTGAATCTCGACGACGAGATTCTTGATCACGGAGGTCGATTCGTTCGTCGTCTTTGCGAGCCGGCCGACTTCACCGGCGACGACGGCAAAACCGAGGCCATGCTGTCCGGCACGCGCGGCTTCGATCGCGGCATTGAGCGCGAGCAGCTGCGTTTCGTCGCTGACGTCTTCGACAAATTCCGTCATGCGGCCGATCTCGCTCATCAAGCGACCGAAATCGTCCATTGCGATGGCGGTGTCGGCGGAAAGATCGGCCAGCTGTTGCACCGAGGTCAAAAGATTCTCGACGACTTCGAACGAGTTGCCCAAATCCGATGCGGCGGCACGCGCGGACGCTTGCGCGGACTGCAGCCGTTCGGCCGTTTCGCGTGAGGCCGACGCAAGCGTCCCGGCAGTGTCCGAGAGCGCCACCATCAGCGTGGTCTGCTCTTGCGCGGTGGCGGCGATCGCCTCCGAGGCCTGGCGGACCGCGTCGACCGCGGTAGCGATGCTCGCGTTGAAGCGATCGAAGAGTTCGTCCTCGCGCGTTGAGATCATGACTTCGGCCTATTCGCCGGACCGAGGAACCATCCATAGGCCGCGTAGCCGCGATAATGCGGCTGCGAGCCATAGCTGCGGCCCGCCGAGAAGAGCAGGCCGTGGACCGCGCCGAGCATATGCGTGTAGCCCACGCCGATATCTGACTGCGCATAGTCGTCGTGCGGCGTAGTCCGGGTAAACTCCATTCCAATAGTATCGTCCGGGCTCAGCGGATACGTAGCCGCAAGGCCGGCCTGCCAATCACCGTTTCCCGTCTCGTCCCGACCGAAATCGAAGCCGCCGCCGCCGAAGATCGTCACCTTGCCAACCGTCTTCTGTGCCCACAGCGGCAGAAACAGCGTGCCGTGCCCTTGGCCGACTCCGGAAGCGCCCGTCGCGAAGGTCACCTGCGGATAGAACGAGATCTGCGGTGAGCGCGCGGTCTCTTGCATGAATCGAACCTTGAGGCCGCTTTCGAAATCCTCGAGCCCATAGGCGCTGGGCGTGCCGGGCGCGGTCTGTTGCGCATCGCCGAAATGCGCCGAGAACTGCACGTTGGGCATCAACCCATAGTTGATTTCCAAGAACGGCAGCTCCGACGTCGCTACGCCGACATCTTGATGGGTAGCCGCTCCGGAATAGATCTCATAGTTGCGATAGTCTGTCGGCGCCGGATCATCGGTATCATACGGCGGTCCGGCGAGCACGTGTAAGGGAAAGGCGGCTGCGCAAAGCGCGAGCAATCCGGCGATCAACCTCATAGCATTGTATGCTAAATGGGGAGCGTTTCACCCACATGAAAGATGTGGAAGAAGAGCACGGTCGAGACGGTAGCCAATGCCGCGCCCGCGATGACCTGGAGCAACGTATGAGCTTTAAGGTAGACGCGCGCCCAGCAGACCATCGGAATCAGGATCAGAAACGGTAGCGTCTGATTGCCGTAGAGCAGGGTAAGCGCGACCAGCGGAGCGGTGATGCCGATGGCGTGCGTACTGATCTTCCAATAGCGCGTGATGTACTGAACGATCAGGGTGGACAGCGTGTAGGCTGCCATGGCCGCGATCATGATCCGCGGCGCGTGGGTGAGCCACATCGCAATCGTCCCCAGCAGATAGAACACCACGAACGCTCCAAATACGGATTCACGCTCGTGGCGGACCGACATATCCAAATCGGAGACGCGATCGCTGCCGTACAGCCAGAAGACGTAGAGCATAGGCCCGATCGACGTGAAGAACGTCGAGAGGGCCAGCAGCCACCAAAAATCCAGCGTCCCGCGAGCACTCGCGTGCGCAAGGATGACGAAAAGCGCGAGCGCGGTTAAGAACGGATTGAAGATCGTCGAGAGAATGCGCGCCAGGTCGCGCCACGCCCGCCGGTTCTTGATCGGGACGGTCTCTTGCAACGGATCGTACATTCGCCCGCTAGATTGGCCTCTGGGGGGTCCCCTCCCCCCGGGCAAGCGGGGCCGGGAGCGCTCCCGGCGAACCTTCGGCGGTCAATTATGGTGATCGAACGCATCGAAACCCCTGCCGACGTCAAGCGCCTTTCGCGCGACGAACTGGACGTGCTTGCTCGCGAAATTCGCGACATGCTGGTCGTGACGTGCTCGCGCAACGGCGGGCATCTGGCGCCAAATTTGGGCGTGGTCGAGTTGACGATCGCGCTGCATCGTGTGCTCAACCTTCCCGGCGACAAGCTCGTGTGGGATGTTTCGCATCAAGCCTACGTTCATAAAATCCTCAGCGGCCGGCGCGATCGCTTCCACACCTTGCGCAAAGGCGGCGGCATCTCCGGGTTTGCCATGCGCAGTGAGTCGCCGTACGATCAATTCGGCGCCGGTCATGCGTCGACGTCGGTCTCCGCAGCCTATGGGATGGCGGTGGCGCGCGATCTTGCCGGGCGCGACGAAACGGTCGTCGCGGTGCTTGGCGACGGCGCGCTGACGGGCGGACTCGCGTATGAAGCGCTCAACAACGCCGGACAACTCGATTCGAATTTCATCGTCATCCTCAACGACAACGAGATGTCGATCGCGCCCAATGTGGGATCGATCGCCTCGTACTTGTCGGTGCTGCGCACCAAGCCGCTCGCAAATTTCGTACGCGAACGCGCCAAGGACGTCTTCGAGCACATCCCGTTCGGGGGTGCTGCGCGCAAGGCGTTCGCCAGTGCCGAGATGGGGGCGATGCGCTTCGTGGCGCCATCCGAGAAAACCGCCGTCATATTCGAAGAGCTGGGCTTTCGCTACATGGGCCCGTTCGACGGTCATAACTTAGACACCATGATCGATGCGCTCGAGACGGCCAGGAACGTCGATCGTCCCGTGTTGCTGCACGTGCGTACGCTCAAAGGCAAAGGATACGAGCCCGCCGAGAAAGATTCGCGCACGTTTCACGGCGTCTCGAGCGCGTTCGACGTCGAGAACGGCAAGCTCGAGATCAAGCCCGACGCGCGACCCACGTTTTCGGACGTCTTCGCCGGCGCGCTGATCGAACTGGCAAAAGACAATCCCAAGCTTATCGCAATCACCGCTGCGATGCCCGACGGCACCAAGCTCTCGAAGTTTGCAAAGCAGTTTCCGGAGCGCTTCTTCGACGTCGGCATCGCTGAGGCGCACGCGGTCTGCATGGCGGCGGGAGCCGCGACCAGCGGCCTGCAGCCGGTTTGTGCAATCTACTCGACGTTTCTGCAACGCGCGTACGACCAAATCGTGCACGACGTCTGCGTGCAGAATCTTCCGGTCGTCTTTTGCATGGATCGCGCGGGCTTTGTCGGCGACGACGGGCCCACGCACATGGGTCTCTACGATATCGCCTACCTGCGCACACTGCCGAACATGTCGGTGATGGCGCCGCGCAACGAAGACGAGTTGCTGCCGATGCTCGCGCACGCGCTCTCGCGCAATGCCCCGGTGGGAATCCGCTATCCGCGCGGTTCGACCAGCGGCCGGCATCGCGACCCGGTCGCGCCGATCGAACACGGCAAAGCCGAGGTCCTGCGCAAGGGAAGCGGCGTGGCGATGCTCGCACTCGGCAACACCGTCGACGTTGCCTTGGACGCCTACGACTTGCTGGCTAGCGGCGAGTTTGGCCGCTCGGACCGGTTGCCGACCGTGGTCAACGCCCGCTTTGCCAAACCGATCGACGAGGCGCTCATCGCCGAGTTGGCCGCCGACCATGATCTGATCCTTACGCTCGAGGAACACTCACTCGCAGGCGGCTTTGGGTCGGCGGTCGTAGAGAAGGTGTCGGATTTGGGCCTTTCGGTCCGGGTGCAGCGCATCGGCGTCGCCGACGTGCTGGTGCACCACGATTCCCAGCCCAGTCAACGTGCGCTCTTCGGGCTCTCCGCGCAAGCGATCGCGGAGCGGCTCGCGCGCGCGCTCGACCCGCATCAGGAGATACATCGTTGACCTTTTTACTCGCTGCCGCTGCGAAAGCGGCTCCGGCTGCTGCCAAGGCTGCTCCGCTCACCGTGCAACAACCGCTGACGCAGGCGCCGGCCGTGGTGCCGCAAACGGTGGTGCAGGCGCACGCCAGCTGGTTGACCCACGGCGTCGCCGGTATCTTTATCATTGCGGCGGTCGCGCTCGTCGCGCTGCTCGCGGTACAGACAACCAAACAAGAGGGTTTGTCCGGCACGATCGGCGGACGGGTTGAATCGGCTTACGGACGCATGGGCGCAGAAGAACAGCTCAAGCGCGTCACCGGCTTTACGGCCGTCGTGTTCGTCGTCACCGGCTTCATTCTCTCACTGACGGGGATCTAAACGCTGTCGTCGTTGCTCGACGTTCGCAATCTCCGCACGACGTTCCGTACGGAGGATGGCCCGGTTACGGCCGTCAATGGGCTTTCGTTTTCACTTCAGGCCGGGGAAACGCTCGGTATCGTCGGGGAATCCGGGTCGGGGAAATCCGTCACCGCACTTTCGATCATGCGATTGCTTTCGCGCAACGCCACCGTGACGAGCGACGGCATCACGTTCAACGGTGAGGACCTCACCGCCAAGACCGAAGCCCAGATGCGCAAGATCCGCGGCCATCAAATCGCGATGATCTTTCAAGATCCGATGACGAGCCTCAATCCGGTGCTCACCGTCGGCGAGCAGATCGCCGAAGCCGTGCGGCTGCACTTGGGATACTCGCGCTCCGAATCGCGCATCAAGGCGATCGAGATGCTCAAGAAGGTGCGTATCCCGTCGGCCGAACGACGGATCGACGACTATCCGCATCAATTCTCCGGGGGGATGCGCCAACGCGTGATGATCGGGATGGCGCTCTCGTGCAATCCGCAGGTGCTCATCGCCGACGAACCCACCACTGCGCTCGACGTGACGATTCAGGCACAGATTCTCGAGTTGATGAACGAGATGCAGCGCGAGACCGGGGCGGCAATCATTCTGATCACCCACGACCTGGGTGTGGTTGCCGAAGTCTGCAAGAACGTGCTCGTCATGTACGGCGGCAATTTGGTCGAGTACGGGACCGCCGATCAGATCTTTGCCGAGCCGAAGATGCCGTACACGCAAGGCCTTCTCGCCTCGCTGCCGCGGCTGGACGATAACACGCATCGGCGCCTGCAACCGATCAAAGGTCAACCGCCCAACCTGCTCAATCTGCCGCCGGGCTGCGCGTTCGCGCCGCGCTGCGCGCAGCGCATGCCGGTCTGTGCGCAGCCGGTGCACCTCTACGAATTCGAAGGCGGCCACGAAGCGCGTTGCTGGCTGTACGACGGAAAGGTGCCATGTCGCTAGTCGAGGTCCGCGGTCTCGTCAAGTATTTCCCGATTCATGCGGGCCTGCTATCGCGGCACGTCGCCGACGTCAAAGCCGTCGATGGCGTGAGCTTTGACATCGACGCCGGCGAAACACTCGGGCTGGTGGGTGAATCCGGTTCCGGGAAGACGACGATCGGGCGCATGCTGTTGCATTTGCTGCCGGTGACCAGCGGTTCGATCAAATACGATGGTGCCGAAATCACCACGATGCGCTCCGATGACATCCGCCGCCTGCGCAGCCAGATTCAGATCATCTTTCAGGATCCGTTCGCATCACTCAATCCACGCATGACCGTGGGTGAGATCATTGGTGAGCCGCTGCGGATTCACGGTATCGCCCGGGGCGCGGCCGCGCCGGCGCGCGTCCAGGAGCTGCTGCAGCTCGTCGGATTGCGACCCTATAGCGCCAACCGCTACCCGCATGAATTTTCCGGCGGTCAACGCCAGCGCGTCGCGATGGGCCGCGCGTTGGTGCGCGACACGAAGCTGTTTCTGTTCGACGAGCCGCTCTCCAA
>PMUE01000126.1 GCA_003167055.1 Vulcanimicrobiota bacterium
GTGTCGGCGGCAAAGCCGATGTTGTAATACTGCTTGTAGACCAGCTCATCGCCGTCGAGCGAAGTATTGAAGTCCGGATACTTTTGCAGTGCCGCAACCGATGCTTTGATCAAGAACGCGAGCATCGTTAGCTTGGGGCCGTTGCTCTTGCCTGCTTCGGCGTTGATCTCGTTGCGGAAGGCTTCGAGGTCCGAAACGTCAGCTTCGTCGTAGTTCGTGATGTGCGGAATCGCCAGCCAATTGCGATGCAGATTCGGCCCGGCGAACTTTTTGACGCGCGGCAAGGGCTTGCGCTCGACCGGACCGTACTGCGCGAAATCGACCTTCGGCCACGCTGGAAGTCCGGCGATGCCGAATCCGCCCGTAGCCGAGGGACCGCCCGTCAACGCGCGCTTCACGAAGCCTTGCACGTCTTCGCGCGTGACGCGTCCATGCGGCCCGCTTCCGCTTACGCCGTGCAGATCGACGCCAAGCTCGCGCGCAAATCGCCGAATTGCTGGACTCGCATGGATGATACCGTTGGATCGCGCAGGCGCGGGCGTTGCTTCCTTGTCATCCCTCGTCCCTCGACTCGGCTCGGGATAAACTCCGCTTCGCGTAGTCGAGGGACCACTCGTCGGCTCTTGCGCCAACGGCGCTGATTTCGTCGCCCCCTCGCCCTTCGACACGCTCGCCTGCGGCTCGCTGCTCGGGATGACAAGGGTGGCGATTACGGTGCCTTTGGAGATTTTGTCGCCGGGTTTGATGAGGACGTCTTTGATTGTTCCGCCGGCGCTGGCCGGCACGTCCATCGACGCCTTTTCGCTCTCGAGCGTAACGAGCGGCGCTTCTTTTTCAATGCGATCGCCCGGTTTGACTAGCACTTCGATCACCGGCACGTCCTTGAAATCACCGAGATCCGGCACTTTGAGTTCGATCGTTTCGCCGCCGTTTTTTGATTTCGTCTGTCCCTCGACTTCGGTCGCTGCGCTCCCGGAGCTTGTCCCGAGCGAAGTCGAGGGGCTCGGGATGACAAGAGCTGCGTCACCCGCGCTCTCTAACGTAAGTAAGACTGCACCCTTCGAAACCTTGTCGCCGACCTTGACGCCGACGCTCTTGACCACGCCCTCGGTGTCCGAGGGCACTTCCATCGAAGCTTTTTCGCTTTCGAGCGTGACGAGCGCGTCGTTCTTTTTGACGCGGTCACCCGGCTTGACCAGTACCTCAATGACCGGAACGTCTTTGAAGTCGCCGATGTCGGGAACGCGAACGTCGATCGTGCTCATCGCTTACACCGTGACCGGATTGGGCTTGGCCGGATCGATGCCGTACTTCTTGATCGCGTCGCTCACGACGCTCGGCTTGATCGTGCCGTCTTGCGCGAGCGCATGCAGCGCCGAGAGCGTCACGTAGTAGCGATCGACTTCAAAGAACGAGCGCAGTTTGCTGCGGTAGTCGCTGCGTCCGTAGCCATCGGTTCCGAGCGTGACATAGCGCCGGTCTCCAATATATGGGCGGATCGACTCCGCGAAGAGGCGGATGTAGTCAGTCGATGCAATCGCGGGGCCATCGTGTCCCTCGAGCGCGCTCGTCACGTACGGCACCCACGGCTTGGCCTCGGGGTGAAAGAGGTTCTCACGGGTGCACTGTATGCCGTCGCGCGCCAACTCGTTGAAGCTGGTCACGCTCCACACGTCGCTTGCGACATTCCAATCGTTCGCCAGCAGATCGGCAGCCGCGAGCACTTCGCGCAGGATCGCACCGCAGCCCAACAACTGCACGCGGGGCTGTACCTTCTTAGCTTGTCCTGAGCCTGTCGAAGGACCGCCGTCTCGCAGCAAGTACATGCCGCGCAAGATGCCGTCGGCTGCGCCCTCGGGCATCGCCGGGTGAACGTAATTTTCGTTGAGCAGCGTGATGTAGTAGTAGCCGTCTTCCTGCTCGGTGAGCATTCGGCGCAAGCCGTCTTGAACGATCACTGCGACTTCGTAGCCGTAGGTCGGATCGTAGCTTCGACAGTTTGGGATGAACGAAGCGAAGACTTGACTGTGGCCGTCTTCGTGCTGGAGGCCTTCACCGTTGAGCGTGGTGCGCCCCGATGTACCGCCGAGCAAGAATCCGCGCGAGCGTGAATCGCCCGCGGCCCATGCAAGGTCGCCGACCCGCTGAAATCCGAACATCGAGTAGAAGATGTAAAACGGTACCATCGGCAAATCGTGGTTGGAATACGACGTGCCCGCGGCGATCCACGACGAAATCGCGCCCGCTTCATTGATGCCCTCTTGCAAGATCTGGCCGTGTTTGTCTTCGCGGTACCACATCAGCTGCTCGGCGTCTTGTGGATGATAGAGCTGTCCGACCGACGAGTAGATGCCGAGCTGCCGGAACATGCCTTCCATGCCGAAGGTACGTGACTCGTCGGCGACGATCGGCACGACGCGCGAACCGATGGTCGCATCGCGCGTGATCGTGTTGAGAATACGCACGAATGCCATCGTGGTCGAGATCTCGCGGTCACCGGTGGACTGCAGCTGTGAATCAAAGGCCGAAAGCGCCGGAACGGCAAGCGATTCGGATTTGCCGCGGCGCACCGGCAGCGGGCCTTGCGCCTGCATCCGTTCTTTGAGGTAGCGCATCTCCGCGCTATCTTCGGGCGGACGGTAGAACGGAATATTCGCGATCGCCTCGTCGGATATCGGGACTTGGAATCGATCGCGAAAGGTGCGCATGTCCTCGAGGTCCATTTTCTTGGCCTGGTGCGCGATGTTGAGGCCTTCGCCGGCATCGCCCATCCCGTAGCCTTTGATCNNCGTCGCTCCAGTCGGCGACCAGCGCCGCAGTCTCAGGATAGCGGCCGAAGAACTCGTCACGCACGTACTTGCCGTTGCGTGACTTGTACGTTTGGTAGTCGCCGTCGACCGTCTCGGTCATCAACTGCACGAGTTTGCCGCTCGTGTC
>PMUE01000022.1 GCA_003167055.1 Vulcanimicrobiota bacterium
CGTATCACACCGGCCGCATGCTCGCCTATGGCACCAACGTGGTCGGCGGCGTCACGCCCGGCAAGGGCGGGCAGAAGACCGAGCACGGCCTGCCCGTATTCAATACGGTTGAGGCGTGTGTCGACGCGACCGGCGCGACCCTCCAGTGCATCTTCGTTCCGCCGCCCGGCGCAGCCGACGCGCTGTTCGAGGCGTACGAAGCCGGGATCCGCTTCTCGGTCTGCATTACCGAAGGGGTGCCGGTCGACGATATGCTGCGGGTGGTCGGCACGACCCCGGGGATGCGGATCATCGGCCCCAACTGTCCCGGTTTGATCTCGCCCGGGAAGTCGTCGGTCGGCATCATGCCGGGCCACATCTTCAAGGAAGGCAACGTCGGCCTGATCTCGCGTTCGGGGACGCTGACCTATGAGGTCGTCGACGGGCTTACCCGCGCCGGCCTCGGGCAGTCCACCTGCGTGGGCATCGGCGGCGACCCGATCATCGGCACCACCTTCGTCGACTGCCTGCGTGAGTTCAAGAACGACCCCCAAACGCGAGCGATCGTGATCTGCGGCGAGATCGGCGGCTCGGACGAAGAAGACGCGGCCGCCTTTGTGAAGGAGCATCTGGCGGGCATGCCTATCGTGGCCTTTGTTGGTGGGCGCAATGCGCCGCCCGGAAAGTCTCTCGGACACGCGGGAGCGATCATTTCCGGCGCGTTTGGCACCCCGCAAAGCAAAATCGCGGCCTTCCAAGCAGCCGGAGTCCCGGTCGCCGATCGGCCCTCGCAGATCCCTGGAATGCTGGCCGAACGGATGGCCAGCGTCGTCTGAGAAACTGAGAAAAAGGCCTTAAGAATTGGAGGGGTCCGCGAGTCTAAGCGGCCCCTTATTTTTTAAGCTCCCTTAAAGGATGCGACCTTAGTCGAGAGAAAAACGAGCCCCACGTCAGCTGAGATTCGTTTGAGATGCCGCGATAGTGGCGCTTGAAATGGTCCCACGTTGGCGATCCGCGTTTGCGGACGGAAAATGTCACTCACTTACAATTGAGGGCTATCAATGACAAGCAAACGGACCATCCGTCAGGTGGCCGTAGCGCTGCTTCTTTTAGTCGCATTCCTGTTCCAGGGAACATGGGCACTGGCAGGTACGACTGGAGGACTCGGCGGTTACGTAACGGACGACCAAGGCAAGGCGATTGCCGGAGCGAGCGTAAAAGCTCTCTCGGCATCGCAGGCCGCGTCTGCCACGACTGACGCATCGGGTCACTTCACGTTCCTCGACCTCGCACCGGATACATATACGGTGTCGATCGTCAAGGACGGATTTGCACCCTTCTCCGAAGCTGGTATCACGGTTTTTGCCGACCAGCAACTCGCACTCCAGTTTCAGATGCAACGGCAACTGAAAACCATCGCCAACGTTACATCTACTGCGGCAGGCCAGCTCGTCAAGTCGGGCGTCGGCAGCGATATTTATAACGTCAACTCCGCCGCGATTGCTGCAGCTGCAGCGCTCGGCGGCGGCGGCAACCTGAACTCCGCCTACTCCGCGATCGCCGCGGTTCCCGGCGTGAACGTCACCGCAGGCGCGATGGGTTGGAATCAACCCGTGTACATCCGCGGTTCTCAGTCGTTCTTCACCGGCTACGAATACGACGGTGTTCCGGTTAACCGTTCGTTTGATAACTACAACGCGTCGACTGAGTCGAGCCTCGGCTTGCAAGAGCTGCAGGTGTATACCGGCGGCGGCCCGGCCTCGAATGCAAGCTCGGGGACCTCGGGCTTCATCAACCAGGTCATCAAGACCGGAACGTATCCCGGCTATGCCAACGTGAGCGGCGGCCTCGGTTCGGACGCGTTCTATCACCAGGCCAAAGTTGAGGCCGGCGGCGCTTCGCCCGACCGTAACTTCAGCTACTACGTCGGTATCAGCGGGTACGATCAAGCGTTCCGCATCATCGACAACAACAACGGCGTCGGTCTGATGGGGCCGGGCGGCATCTTCTCCGACTACTCGGGGATCAATGCCGGGTTGTCCGGTGAAATCGCGACCGGCAGCGGCGCGTACCCAATGTGCAACGGCAACGACGGTACGACTCCGGCGAACGTGCAGGCCATAACCGGCTTCACGAACTTCTGCCTCTCGCCCTACTCGGGCGTGTCGGCCAACACGAGCTTCATCCAGGATCGCGAAAACGTCATCAACTTCCACTTCGGGATTCCGCGGAAAGATGGCGAGCGCGACGACCTCCAGCTACTCTGGAACGGCTCGATGCTTCACACGTTCTTCTATGGCGACGTCACCGACATGAACGGTCCTAATGCGTTCATGCTCGCGCAAGACGGCGCTCCGTACGCAGGCCCGACGGCGGGAAGTCCGAGTTGCTCGTTCTTCGGACCGAACAACTGCCCGGGATACATGGACGGTTACACGTTCGCGGCACCGTTCGGTACGCCGGCGGCGAATCTCACGCCGTCGCTGTACTCGTTCCCGGATTCGCCGACCGATCGCGCGTTCGACGGCCAGCTGCCGTTTAGCGCTCAAGACCAGCAATACAACGATCAGGGCATTGTGAAGCTGCAATACACGCACTCGATGGGCAGCAATGCTTATGCGCGCGTGTTTGCCTACACGTTCTTCTCGGATTGGAATATGACGGCTCCGTATTCGGCGTTGGCCAACTACGTCTTTGGCAACCCGGACGCGTGCTGCGATATGAACTACTTGCTCATCACGCACACGTCGGGCGGTCAGTTCCAACTCAGCGATCAGATCAACGACAAGAACCTCTTGCAGTTGACCGTCAACCAGACGTATGCCAACGTGCTGCGCGATAACAACACGACCTCGCTCGATGCCGCCTTTGGCTCGGCCGGACCGTTTGGTATCGTGTCTCAGGCAAACGGGAAGTACACGTGCTGGAGCCAGTCGATCCCCACCGGCGGCACTGACACCCCGATTCCGTGCTATGACGCTCCGTTAGGCAGCGCAGCGACGACACAAAACGGGACGTCGACGCCTGCGATGTATACCGTCGGGCCGACCGCATCCGCGGCAGGCGCGACCGATATGTATCTATGGAACGGTCCGGAGGCTGCCGCGTATAACACCGTCAAGCCGAACTTCACCAATGTGTCGCTCAGCGACCAGTGGCGCCCGAGCGATCGGTGGCTGGTTAATGCCGCCCTTCGTTACGAGAGCTACACGTACGGCATGGCAAATACCAATACGCCGGCAGATAACTTCTACGCGCAAATAGCAGCCAATAACTTCTGCTATAACACCACACCGGGACAACAGGGCGTCTACTCGGCGCCGCTGCTTGCGGGACAATTCCCGCCGGCCAGTCCGATCGAGATCCCGGTAGGCACGGATTGTAACGCCTACATCAGCGGGATCACCGGCGCCCCGGTAACCGGCTACGTTCACCCGAACGGCACGACGCAAGACGGCGTTGTAGCGCCGAATTTCGTCGCCAGCTCGCCGTCCTCGTACAACCTGCACTACTGGTCGGCACGCTACTCGGCGACCTACACCGAATCGCCCGACACCGTCTGGCGCTTCTCGGGTGGCCGCTTCATCGAGCCGCCGATCTCGGCCTCAGTGCAGTACACCAACGAGTCGGGAAACAACCTCGGCCAATGGGCGAACTTTATGGACCTCGGATTCTTCAATCCGTTCCATAACATTCCGTCGCAAACGTCGGGACAGTACGACCTCTCGCTCGAACGCCATATCCGCGGAACGGATATGAGCTTCAAGATAACGCCGTTCAACAACCTGACCAACGGCTATCAAGAGCAGTCGTTCATCGGCCCCGGCTACGTGACGCAGGTACCGGTCGGACAGTTCAAGAGCATGGGCGTCGAAGGTGCCTTTACCAAAGGCGACTTCTCGCGCAACGGGCTCTCGGGACAAATCGCGATCACGTACACCAAAGCCCAGGTGCAGTTCCAATCGGGGCTGACCAATAACCTCGGCAACAACCAAATCAGCTACTACAACACGGCGATCTCGAACTACAACGCGCTCGCGAAGGGCGGAGCTCAGAACTATCCGTGCTTCACGTTCGCGGCTCCGGGCGCCGCGGGAGCGGGCGTCGGCACGCCGGGCGTGGCGCAAGCCTGTACCGGTGCGACCGTTGCCAACCCGTACTTCGCTAGCCCCGCACAAGGGCTGATGGATCCCAACGGTTGGTATGCACCCCCGAGTCTCGTCGCACTGCCCGGCGTCAACAACAATGACGTCGGTCTGTACGACGTGCCGTGGGTCTCGTCGCTGATCCTGAACTATCGTCACGATAAGTTCGCGATCACGCCGAGTCTCCAACTCGCGACCGGCGCCTCGTACGGCTCGCCGTTCACGGTGGAAGGCGTCGATCCGCGTCTTTGCACCGCGATCGACCCGAACCAGACGGGCAATCAGTGCGCGTATACGTCACTGATCGGTCAAGGCGCGACGAGCTCAGGTCAGTTGTTCATTCCGAATCCGGAGACCGGTTCGTTCGACTCGCTCGGCTCGTACCGGAACCCGAACATCCTGATCGGCAACTTGGCGTTGACGTATGATCTCTCACCG
>PMUE01000143.1 GCA_003167055.1 Vulcanimicrobiota bacterium
CGTAGATGTTGAGCGTGTACGAATAGGTGTCGTGCGCTCGGAAGCCGCCGACATGGGTAACGTTGAGGACGCCCGAGGCAATCGTGTTGTTGCGATGGACTCCGCAGACCGAGTCGGCGACTTTGGCTGGATCGGTTGACGTGACACTCGACATCGTCGTCGTGTAATGCGCGTTCATGTCGCGGTAGAGATCGTCGCTTGCGATCCCGAGCACGTTGGCCGGCGCGGTGCCGGCGAGACGAACGACGAGCACGCCGCGCGGGGGCTTGAGCGGCGTCGGCGTCGGCGCGGGCGTCGGCGAATTTTTCTTGCCCTTGAACAGGTCGCTGAGCACGTTGCTGATCGGGACCGATGAACCGTTGCTATTCTCGGGTGTCGGCGACGTTGCCGGCCCCGCGTTGAGTTCGGGACGATCGACGCCCGCTGCTTGCAGGATGACGCTGCGCGCGGTAAGCGCTTGCGAGCCAATGTCCTGAACGTCGGTCACTTGCGCGGTGGCCGAGTAGACGCTGATCTCGCTCGTGACGTCGACGACCTGCGCGACGATCGCAGCGCCTTGGCCGATCGGTTGAATGTAGCCGCTAATGTAATAGTCGGCGTGTTCAACGTGCGCGAACTTTTGGTAGTCCTCGCGTTTGATGCCGGATGGAATCGCGAGCACGGTCACGCCGCCGGTCTGCGACATCACCTGAGCGAAAATCTGTGCGACCGCCGTGCCGTATCGTGGATCCATGTCTGAGGGCGCCTCAAACGGGTAGATCAGCACGACCGGCTGCGTCGCGCCAAACGCCGGCGGCGTTGCGGATGGCTGCGCCACCGGGGTTGGCTGCAGCGACGGGGTCGGCCGCGGGTTCGGCGTCGCTGCGACGAGCAGCGCACACGCAAACAGCACAAAAACAGCGAGGATACGGCGCAACGGCACTCCCTTTGCTAGATTGACGACTCTACGTGGTTAACGAACGCGCGAAGCGCCTCGTTCACTTCATCCGGGCGTTCCGCCATCGCGAGGTGCCCGGCTTGGCCCACTATTCGCGCCTTTGCCCCCGGGACCCGGTCGGCCAGCGCCTGCGCGAATTTCGGCGGGGTCATCACGTCAAGTTCGCCGGTGAGGGCGAGGAGCGGAAGGGCAACCTCCCCGAGACGGTCGATGCGGTCGAAGGCGTCACACGCGCGAAAGTCGCGGAGCGTCTGGGGCGCTCCGACCGCGAGGATCATCCGGGTCGACGTTGCGAGCTGCTCGGGGGTCGGCGCTGCGTAGAAGTAGCGCGGGAGCTCGCGAGCCGCCGCTGCGAAGTCGGTTTCCAGTTGCTCGAGTATCGCCGGTGCGACGCGTAGACGCGCACCTGAGGAAAGCATGACGACGGCGCGGACACGGCGCTCTCGGCGCAGCGCCAACTCGAGCGCAATTGCGCCGCCCATCGAACTCCCGCACAGGACCACGTTGCTGAGGTCGCGGGCCGCAAGTTCATGTCTGACCGCGTCCCCAAAATCGTCGATGCTCGCCGGTGCTCCCGGTGTCGTGTGTCCGGGAAGCGTCAGCGCGAGCGAATCGCCGATGACGCTCGTTTGTGCGGCGAAGACGTCACCGGTGCACGCAGCGCCGTGAATGAAGACCAGCGTCACGCGGCCTCGAGCCGCCGGAGCTCTTCACGCTCCTCGCCATGCCAAGCCGCGGAAAACTCGACGCCGAAAAAGAACACCGAGCCGATCACGTAAAACCATAACAGCAACGCGAGTGGAACCGACAGCGCGCCATAGATCTTGGTGAAATTGACGTGCAGCGTGTACTGGGTAAACGCGAACTGCACGATGGGCCACAAGAGCGCGACCAGAATGCCGCCGGGCAACGAGAACGACCACGAGATGCGCCGGTTCGGTAAGAAGCGATACAGCACCATCGTAACGACGAAGACCAGCGTCAGCGAGATCGCATACGCGCCGATGTGCGAGAGGTACTGACGGTCGGGCACTTCTGCCAGAAACAAAACGATCGCGATGACGATTGGGAGCGCCATCGCGATCATCAGAATCAATGCCATCACCGGCAACATGATCATCGAGAGCGCGAGGTTGTGGACGAAGGGACGCACGTGCGGCACACCCAGCGCGCGGTCGAGCGCAAACGCGAGGCCCATAAAAAGATTCTTGCCCGACCATATAAGGAAGATGAACGCGATGATGCTCGAGATCCCGTTGCCATAGATATACGTTCCGAGATTCGCTGCGACGAATTGGTGCAACGTCGGGCTGAAGGTTCCCAGAAAATTGAGCACGCGCTCCTGGGCAAACGGAAAAACGTACGACGCGAGGCCGAGGATTAGGACGACGAGCGGAAAGAGCGCGAAGATCGCGTTGAATGCCACGGCTTGCGCCAAGAAGGCGCAGCCGTCACTCGAGAATCGCAGGGCTGCCTCACGTAGGCAGGAGATGAGTCGTCCCATCGGATGCGGTATATCGCTATGCCGTGATGTTATTCCCACCGCCGGCTCATGTAACCGTCGCGATAAACGGCCGTCCGGTGGTCGCATACCACCGGCCCTACCTATGGGGTGGACGCGTGTATGCGCCGCTAACGCCGTTTGTCACGAACGTCGCCTTCCGTCTCTGGTATGAGGGCGACGTGCTGGTCATTTCACGTGCCGGCCGCGAGGCCCGAATTCGCTTGGATCCGCGGCAGCCCGGCGCGCTCGACGACGTCTACGTTCCGATCGCGAACGTGCTGCGCGCACTCGGCGCGCGCGTCACGTATGCGCCGCGCCGCCTTGACGTACAGGTGACGTACGTACCGCTGTCCAGCCCGACGCCGTTTGATGCAACGCAACCCTCGGCTGCGCCGCAGACGATCTTCACGCCGATCCCATCACCGACGCCGCGACCGGTGTGGACCGGTTCGCCGATACCGCGGCGCACGCCGTTGCCGATTGCCGCACCGACGCCGCGCTAACGCGCGGCGAGTGCGCCGAGATCACGATCGCCGAGATTTTGCGCGATGCGTTCGGTCATCGCGGCTTCCACCGCGTCGATGACCGGAAGCGGCGCACCATCGGCGGCGGCCTGCATGAGTCGCGCGTCTTTGTCCGCCATGTCGAGCGTCCACAACGGCGAGTAATCAGCTTCCGCCATGCGCCTCCCGCGTCCGGTGATCTGCCCTTCGACACTGTAGAACGAAAACAACTCATAGGCTTGCACCGGCGACAGGTCTTGCGCTCGTGCAATCGTGAGCACGTCGCTGAGACCACCGATCACGGCAAGGATCATCGCGTTGCCCATCAGTTTGTAGACGCCGGCGAGATCGATGCGTTCGCCGAGGTATTTCACTTTGCCGGTCATCGTGGCGAGATGATCTTGCACGGCATCGAACACACGCTGCGGACCCGAAACCAGCATGATCCCTTGCGCGTTTTCGGCCTGCGGTGGTCCCATAAAGACCGGTGCGTGCAAGAACGCGTATCCGGCGTCGTGTAAGCGTTGCGCGCGCGGCGCGATCGTTTCGACGTTGACCGTGGTGTGATCTACGATCGGAGCCGCCTGTGAGATTCCCGGCAGTGCCGCCGCGAGCACCTCATCGACGGCGACTTCGTCGCGCACGCAGATATGCACGATGTCCGCGCCGCGAGCAGCCTCGGCAGCGTCTTCGAAGGCTCGCGCGCCGACCGCTTCAAGGGCTTTGGCCTTCTCGAAGGTGCGGTTCCAAACGTTGACCGCGTAGCCTTGGCGCCGCAAGGATTTGACGAACCCTGAGCCGAGCATGCCGGCCCCGTAAAAAGCGATGGTTTTATACGTCATAGCGTAGTGCAAGACGGCGATTGACGCTGCGGGGGTTGCACGATATCGTCAGGGGATGCTGGCTTCAGTCCTCATGGCCGCGGCGATCGCATTTCCGACCGGGGGGACGTACACATATCAGGTCCAGACACCGGACGCGGAGTTCATGTCGACGATCGTGATCGCTCCAGACGCGGACGGCGTCCGAACGCACGAAACCTTCGGGGCGCCGACCCCAATTGCCGAGACCGACCAGCAGTTCGGCAGTGATCTCGTGCAGCGCTCGTTCGTTGCATCGCAGCGTGGAAAAACGCTTACCATCGAGGTCTCGCCGACGGCCGCGCACTATTCAATCGGTGGGCACTCCGTCGATGCGACGCTCGACCATCCGGTATGTACGCTTATCGACGACAATGTTTTGACCTCGGTCGTCATGCTGCCCGCGGTGGTGCAGGCGACCCATGCGACGCAGTGCACCTTCGTGCTCTCAACCGCTCCGCAGACGATTGTAGCCGACGTGTCGACGACACCGCCGGCCACGCATCCGCCGCAAGCTGCGGCAGGCGATCTCGCCGTTACCGCTCAGATCGGGGCGATCACCGAGATCGTCTGGTACGATCCGCAAACGCTCATTCCCGACTACATCGACTTCGGCCACGGTCAGAGCGCGACGCTGACCAACCGTTCGCCGAATGCGGTTGTCCCTACGCGGATGCCTTCGCGGGACGGCGCACCAGCAAGTTGAGTCCGGCGAGCACTACCGCGGCGATCATCAAAATTGTCGCTGCTTGCGTCGAGGAGAGCGCGTCGAGTCCGAGAGCGCGATCCACTGCGTAGGCGCCGTTGCCGACGTAGGCGATTGCCACCGCAGAAGCGATATACGCGGCATTGAGTTCCCAGCCGCCGTTGACGGCCCAGAATCCCTTGCTG
>PMUE01000300.1 GCA_003167055.1 Vulcanimicrobiota bacterium
GCGCGTTCGCTACGCTACGACGCGCTCACGTGGGCGCCGTTCGTGCTGCTGTGGCTCACCTTTGTGCTGCCGCTGGACGTCACGCACGGCGAGTCGCGCATCTTTGTCGTGTGCGCTGCTGTCTTTTGCATCGGCAAAGTGCTGATCGCGGCACGCTTCAATCAGACGGTCCGCGAAGTGTTGCTCGATTTCGTCGCAACCCGCACCGCGATCATCGTGATCGCCGAACTCGCTTCCGTCACGATCGGTCAGCGCGCGGGATCGCACGTGCAAGAGTCTACCAACCAGTTGCTCAACGTGTGGGGACGCTGGGATGCGGTGCACTACCTCACGATCGCGGCGCAGGGCTACTCCGGCACCGACATGGCCTTCTTCCCGCTCTTTCCACTCTTGATTCGTATTCTCGGGCGGCTCGTCGGCAGCCACCTCGTCGCAGGCATCCTGATCTCGAACGCCTCGTTCTTCTTCGGACTGCTCTACCTCTATAAACTCCTCGAGCACGAATACGATCGGTCGGTCGCGCGGCGCGCGATCTTCTACGTCTCGATCTTCCCGTCGGCGCTGTTCTTCTCGGCCGTCTACACCGAGTCGCTCTTCTTCATGCTTACGGTGGCGTCGTTTTACTACATGCGCGCCCACCGCTGGTGGCTAGCAGGAGCCATCGGCTTCTTCGCCGCGCTGACACGGGTCGAAGGCGTCCTGCTTCTGGTGCCGTTCCTCATCGAGTGGTACTCGCAGTACAAACCGCACCTGCGCAAGCATGCAAACGATCTGATTGCGGCCGGATTGATTCCGCTTGGACTCTTCGCCTACATGGCGTACCTGTGGGTGCTGGTCGGGGACCCGCTCTACTTCTCGCACGTGCAGGTCCACTGGGGTCGCCACTTCGCGCCGCCGTGGGTCAGCGTGATCAACGCGTTCCATCAAATCGCGCACGCGACGCAGGCCGCGACGAACGCCAATGAAGCGACGGAGTTGGCGTTCACGGCGCTGATGATCGGCGTGCTGATCTTCGGCTGGAAACAGCTGCGCCCGTCGTATATCGCGTACATGGCGCTCTCGATCCTCATCCCAATGTCGACCTCGAGCCTGATGAGCATGCCGCGCTTTGCGCTGGTACTCTTCCCGATGTTTGCCATCCTTGCGCGCGACGGCGAGCGGCCGTGGGTCAACAACCTCATCGTCGCCTTCTTCTTACCCCTGCTCGGATTGTTCACCGTGCTCTTTGCAGATTGGTATTGGGTTGCCTAGCAGTATTGCGTCGTTCGCCGGCCGCCGCGGCGTTCGTCAGTTCGTCAAGTTCGGTATCGTCGGCGCATCGGGATTTATCGTCAACCTCATCGTGTTCACGGTGCTCCAGCGACTCGACCCGTTGCACAATCAGACGCTGCACTACAACGTGCTCTATTCGATCAGCTTTCTTGCCGGCGGCGTCTCCAACTATTGGCTCAACCGGATCTGGACGTTTCGCTCCACCGGCCATGCGGTTCGCGAGGGCGCGCAATTTCTTACCGTTTCGGTGATTGCGTTGATCGTGGGTTTGATTATCTCGGCCTTGGTCGCGCCTTGGCTTGGCCACGGCCACCGCACCTGGTTCCTCGGAACCGTCGCCGGCATTTTCGTCAACTTTTTCGTAAATAAATATTGGACGTTCAACGGTGCTACGGCCTAGCCTCCGCACCCCCCAACTTCGTTGGGGCCCCCCAACCATGGCGCGCTCTACGTGTCCGTAAGCGAAGATCCCCCCGGGGCGCGCCAAATCGACACAGATACACCGCCATCAATACATCGGGACCTCTTCGGGCAGCACTTTATTCTATGCTTGCTCTTGATCGTGGCGTTTGCGGCACTCTTACGTTTACCGGGCATTCACGATCCGTTGCTCGATCATCCGGCGTGGCGCCAGGGCGACACCGCCAGCATCGCGCGCAACTTTGCGCAGCTGCAGTACAACATCATGTATCCACAGACCAACTACGACGGGCCGCCGCCCAACTACGTCGAGCTCGAGCTGCAGATCGTGCCGTTTCTTGCGGCAACGCTCTACAAGCTCTTCGGCGTGCACGAGATCTTCGGCCGGCTGATCACGCTGGTGTTCTCGCTGGGAACCGTCGCGGTCGTCGGCTTGTTTGGGCGCTGGCTGTTTGCCAGCGCGCTCGCGGGGCTCGCGGCCGCGTTCTTCTACGCGATCTTTCCCGGCAGCATCTACTACGGGCGCACGTTTACACCGGACTGCGCGATGGTGTTCTTTCTCACCGCCGCACTTTACGTGGTCACGCGGCTGGTCGTCGAGGATGAAGTGTTTTCGCAGCGCGCGCTCGCGCGGGCGACCGCCCTGCTGACCTTAGCCTATCTCGCAAAACCCGTGGCGGTCGCAGGCATCATTCCGGTGATCGGCGTGTTGTGGGAGCGCGTGCGCAGCGGGCGCACGATGCGTCCCACGGCTATCGCGGTGCTGCTCGTCGTGCCGTTGGTCATTCTTTATCTCTACGACACACGGGTCAGCGAACACGCGGAGTGGCATTGGGCCAGCGGCATCACCTCGCTGCACGTGGTGCCCGCCCTCAAAGCCGCTTTTACCAGCGGCAGCGGCTTCGTGTTGAAGTTCGAGCAATTGCGCGAGGTGCTCGGGCTGCTGCGCGAGACAATGCTCGGGACGATCGCGTTCGTGCTGAGCATCGCCGGGTTCATCGCCCTGATCTGGACCGATGCGCGCAGCAAAGCGTTGCTCTGGGGCTGGCTGATCGGCGGCCTCGCGTACACCTACGTGGTGGTCACGGTCGAGCGCGTCGACTACTACATGTATCTGCTCTTGCCGCTCTGCGCACTGGTCATCGGCGCGCTGATCGCGCGCTTCGCCGCCTGGGTCGAGACCGTCGACGCTGCGCCCGCAGCGCGCTATGCGATGCTCGCGCTCGTGCCGATTGTAGCGATCGCGTGCACCCTGCAAGCGCGCGCCGCGATCGCGCCCTACTACGACTACAACAAGCAGGCCTATCGCAACGCGGTATTCCTGAATCACACCCTCGCGCCCGGCGCGCTGGTCGTCGTCGGCCACTACGGCCCCGACGTGCTGTACTACATCAATCGCTACGGCTGGGAAGAGGATCCGTATCTGTGGACGCCCTTCGATGAGGAGAGCGCGATCCGCAAGGGAGCGCGCTACTACATCTCGATCGAGGACAATCGCTTACGTCGTAATCTCGAGCTGTGCGCGTGGCTGCAGCGCTTCCCGGTCATCAATCCAAACGCGCAGTGGCCGGTGTACGTCACCGACCCGAAGCAAGAGCGCTCCGGCGCTGACGCCTTCTGGCGCGCATTCCGCACCGCCGAGGCGCTCGGTCAAGGCCAAGCATTCCTCGACGTTCACCGCGTGTGCACGGTCAAAGGATCCACCGCGTCGATTTGATCGAACACGGAGAGCGCGCGCTCGAATGCCTCGGGCCCAACGCGAACCGCGCCCTGGAACGGGAAGTCGAGGCACATCGTCAGGAAGATCACGAGCCCAATGAGCAGCGCTAATGTGCCGATCATTGCGGTCTGCATCACCGTCCGGCGAAAGCCGAAGAGAAACGTGAACGAAATCGTGATAAACCCGCCGGCGTAGACGGTGAACCACATCATGCCGTTAAGTCCATTGGCGTCCAGGGCCAAACGCGCGTCGCGATCGATCAGCGCCTCGTCCATCGCCGAGACCATCACATCGCCGAAGCGATTCGCGAGTGCGCCCCTTACACGGCGCACGTCCATATTTCCGAAAACGATCGCGGCACTCCGGGCGGCCCTCGGACTATGTTTGGCGTTTTGCAGCGCCGGCCAGCCGACATTAATTACCGTCTCGACATACTCGCGCAGATCGCTGCGCAGTTGCGCACCGTTGGTAAAGGCGCTCGCGTCGTGATACACGATCGTCAAGCTGCTCGCCTCGTCGAACGTGCGATCCTCGGCTGCCTCGAAACGCTCCCATACACCGATGACGACGAACCCCAATACAACCGCGTAGATCACGCCGACCACCGCGAAGATGAAGCCGGTGAGGTCGTTATGCTCGATCAAAAGCTCAGGACGCACGAAGCGCGCCACCACACGAGCCAGCGCGAGCGAGATCAGCACGAAACCGCCGATCACGACGATCCCCCCGAGCACGAGCGGTAGGTCTTCGAACCAGCGGATGTCGGCGAGGATCACGGCAGCGGCAAGAGGGAGGCGTTGACGCCGGTCGTTGCGTGGGTGGTCTCGGGAACACCGGAACTCACGACCTGACGATAGGCGATCAACCGATTCGTGATGCGCGCGACTTCGAGTTCAAGATCGTAGCTATTTTTGATCGCAGCGGTGAGTTCGTCGGTATCGTAGGTGTACGAAAAGCGCTTGAGGTTGACCAAGATCTCTTTATCCGCGACGTTGAGGTGCGTGTACGCACGCTGCAGCGATAAGCCCGCGTCTTTATAGGTCGGGAAATTCGAGATGACGATCTCGCGCTTGAGCTTCGCATCTTCGATTTGACCCCGCAGCGCTTGCAGCCGTACGCTCGATGGATCGTCCGTGAGGCCGTCGGCGATTGCGGCCAGGGCGTCGTCGAAGTCGCCTTTGGCGTAGAGATCCTGCGCGAAATCCGCTGAGGTCTGCACGAATCCGCTGCGGGCACGTTCGTCGTTGGGATCGACGCGCAGCGCAAGCTTATATGAGAGCAGCGCATCCCGCACGTTGCCGCGCGCAAGCGCGACCTGGCCTTGATGCACCCGAGCATTGACGATCCACTGCTCGACCGGTCCGGCACAGCCGCCCAGCACGAGCGCGGCGCAGGCGCCGATGAGCAGTTTAGAAATGGAATTGATTCGCAAAACGTGCCACATATTCAATCACAAGGGCGGCTGGGTAGAAAATCAACTGAGCCAGAAGCGACCCGATGATTGCCGTCAGGGACAGATAGAACACCATTGACCGGACCTCCTCGACGGTCCGGCGCCCGTGGATCGCCTGGTCGGTGATCATGGCTGATGTCGGATCGACGAACAGGGTGAAGGCGATCGTGCCGATGCCGTTGATCACGCCGGAAAGGCTGATGGCCGTGCGCGCAACGCGCACGTCGAGGACCGAGGCGAGAAACGAGGACTGCACACCGATTGCGTACACCGCCGTCACCAATAGGTTGAAGACGAGAAGCCGGCGCGGCAGCACGCGCCAATCGAACGCGCGGACTTCTGCAAAGCTCGGCAACCGTTGCGAGCGCAGAATGTCCATGAAGTTGCGCGGTACAAAGAGCCGTGCCAGCGCGTGCGGTATCGAACCGCGCGCTTCGAACGAGTGCACGCCGCGGCGGAACAGATAAGTGAACATCGGCAAGAGCAGCGCGAAGACGACCATGCCGGCCGTTCCGGCGAGGATGATCAGGCGTAACTGCAGTTCAAAGTTGTGCTGCCACGCCGCAGCCACCGCCGGATCGCTCGCCTGCGTCACCGCGCGTCCCGCACCGTCCGAGAGCGGGCCGACGAAGAACACCATGAACAAGTTCGCCAACCGGCCTGCGGTCATGAACAGATTGAAGAGCGAGATCGACGTGGCGATGCGTTTGGTCTGCACGCCGGCAAGGCGTGCGGCGTAGGCGCCGATCGTCACGCCCTGCACGATAAACGTAATCACCATCGCGCCGACCAGCTTGCCGGACCAGAGCGTGGGATCGTGCATCAGGAGTTTATGCGGCTGCCCACTCTATTGCGGTTTCGTCGACCGGCCCTAAGATGCAGAGCCCCAGCTGATCTTCGGCAAACAGCTCGCGCGCCAACTCCGCGATCTCAGAAGCGGTGACGGCATCGACGCGCTCCTCGATCTCTTCTGGTGCAACTTGCCGGCCCAGCGCAAACTCACTGCGTCCAAGACGAATCATCCGGCTCGAGGTCGACTCGAGCGAGAGCGTGAGGTTGCCCTTGATGTGCTCCTTGGCCAGATGCAGTTCGGTCTCGCCAATTTCAATTTTGCGTAGTTCGGCGAGTTGCTCGGCGATCACGTCAATACACGGCTGCACGTTCTCCGCCGAGGTGCCGGCATAGATACCGAAGAGGCCCGCCGCGCGGTACGCGGCTTGAAACGAATACACCGTGTAGACGAGGCCGCGCTTTTCGCGAATCTCTTGAAACAGCCGGCTCGACATCCCACCGCCAAGCGCTGTGTCGAGCACCGAAAGCGCAAAGCGCCGATCGTCGCGCACCGAAAGGCCGCGCGAGCCGAGCACCACGTACGCCTGCTCGCTGTCTTTCTGTCGCACGAGCGCCGCCGGGGTCGTGTGCGGCGCATCGGGCTCGAAGCGTTCGCTCTTCCCCGCGAACGTGGCGAAATTCTCTGCCACCAATTCGACGAATTGTTCGTGATCGATGTTACCGGCCGCCGCGACAACGACCGAGTCCGGCGCGTAGTGGCGTTCCATGTGCACGCGCAGGTCTGCCGGCGTCACCCGGGTCACGGTTTCTACCGAGCCGATCGTGGGCTCACCCAGGTTCGACCCGCTCCACATCGTCTGCAAGAAGAGATCGTGAATCATCTCGTCGGGCGAGTCGTCGTACATCTTGATCTCTTCGAGCACGACCTTTTGCTCCTTGGCCAGCTCCTGCGCGTCGAAGAGCGAATGCAGGAACATGTCGGAGAGCACGTCGAGCGCCAGCGGGACGTGGCGATCGATCACCTTGGCGTAGTAGCAGGTCGCCTCTTTATCGGTAAAGGCGTTGAGGCTTCCGCCCACGCCGTCCATGGTTTCGGCGATTTCGCGAGCGGTGCGCCGCTGCGTACCCTTGAAAAGCATGTGCTCGACCAGGTGCGAGATGCCGCGCTGATCACGCCGCTCGAGCGAGGAGCCGACATCGGCCCAAATCCCGATACTGGCCGAACGCACCGCCGGCATGCTCTCGGTGAGCACGCGCAGACCACTAGCCAAGGTCGTCTTTTTATACACCGCTTAACTCTTCGTGAAAGCGCTCTGCGCCCATTCCTGATCGAGAAAGACCTGGGCGCCGCTGCGTAAACGTGCCGCCAGCGCCGCCGCGCTCTCGCTGCGGGTCACGCTGACGGTGAAGACCGTGCGGGTGGTGGGCTTTGCAAGGTCGCCGCTGACCACCATCCCCTTCCCAACACCGATCGGCACCGTTACCCATAGATCGACTTCTTCCGCGTCCGGCGCCGCCGCAAACGCGCGCGCGACGAGCTCCTGCACCTCGCGATCGAAACCGTCACGCGACAGCGGCTCGTGAAACTTGACGCCGGAAACACGCAGGCCGAGCACCAGATGCGCCCCGTCCTTATTCGCCAGCACCTGCATCACTTGCGCCGGCCAGGTCGTGCGGAAGAGCTGCTCGCCGACCGAGGTCGCGATGTCGAGGCGATTGCCGCTTGCGCGCGAGTGCGCGTCAAGATCGGCCACGCTCGGTGAGGCCGCAATGAACGCTAAAGCGAGCATGAGCGAGCAAAGCGAGCCATGCGACTTTAGACGACAAAGCTTCAGCTTTGGTGGATAAAGTCTGCTAATATGATTGCGCAAAGTAGGCCCTTACCACTGCGGGTTCTCCGCATGCAACGCACTTCTCACCGGCGGCACTCAGCGGATACGTATTGCGCGTCGTCGCACCCGTTTGTTCCTTCACGTACTGCTCGCAGTCGGGGCGCCCGCACCACGGAATATCGATCATGCCCGCGCGCGTCTTACACTTTTCGTAGAACTCCTCGCGCTCGGTAACACGGAAGGTATGGCTGGTGAGGAACTCCTTGGCTTGCGCGAAGAGCGAGATTTGAATCTCCTCGAGCAAGGCGCGCAGCGCTTGCGCCAGTTCCCCGAGCGGCACGCTCTGTTTCTGTTCCGGATCGCCTTTCGCGCGGTCGCGCCGCACCAGGACGACCGTGCCTGTCTCGACGTCACGCGGACCGATCTCTATGCGCACCGGCACGCCGCGAAGGTCCCATTCGGCATATTTCCAGCCGGGCTGCTGATCGCGATCGTCGACCCTGACGCGAAAGCCCGCCTCGCGCAGCGCCTTGGCCGCATCGTGGCAGGCCGCTACCGCGCGATCGTCGCCCTTGCGCACGATCGGCACGAACACCGCTTCCAGCGGCGCCATCTTCGGCGGAACGCGTAAGCCGCGGTCGTCGCCGTGCACCATGATCATCGCGCCGAGCATTCGCCATGACATGCCCCACGACGTCGTGTACGCGAATTTGATCTGCTGGTCCGCATCGAGAAACGTGATGTCGTACGCCTTGGCAAAGTTTTGGCCGAGATCGTGCGAGGTCCCGGACTGCAGCGCTTTGCCGTCGGGCATCAGCGCTTCGATCGAATACGTTTCGACCGCGCCCGGAAACCGTTCATTCGCGCTTTTGATGCCGGCGTAGACCGGGACGGCAGCGACATTTTCGGCAAACTCGCGGTAGACGTCGAGCATGCGCAGCGTTTCTTCGCGCGCTTCTTGCGCGTTCGCATGCGCGGTGTGGCCCTCTTGCCACAAGAACTCCATCGTGCGCAAGAACGGACGCGTGGCCTTCTCCCAGCGCAGCACGTTGCACCACTGGTTGATGAGAATCGGCAGGTCGCGATATGACTCGATCCATTGCGCGTACATCACGCCGATGATTGCTTCCGACGTCGGGCGAATCGCGAGGCGTTCCGTCAGCACTTCCCCGCCGCCCTGCGTGACCCACGCAACCTCGGGCGCAAAGCCCTCGACGTGCTCGGCTTCTTTTAAGAGCAGACTTTCGGGGATCAGTAGTGGGAAGTAGGCGTTCTCATGTCCGGTTGCTTTAAACGCGGCGTCCAGATGCTTTTGCAGATTCTCCCACAGCCCATAGCCGTACGGCCGCAAGACCACGCAGCCGCGCACCGGCGAATACGACGCTAGCTCGGCTTTCAAGCAAACGGCGGTATACCACGCGGAGAGGTCGGCCGCTTTCGGAGGAATCTCCTTAACGACAGGCTGTTCAATCGGGGTCTGGGACATGACCGGCCCGGTTTCGCGTGGGGCGCTTGACTGGCCTCTTCGGCCCGCGCGGGCTTATAGTGCTCCGCATCAGAAAGATGCTCGCATGCGCTCGACCCCGGCATGGACGCTTCTCGTGCTCGTGCTCGTCTCGTGCGGAGGCGGCAGTAGCTCCCCACCCAATCCGTCGGCGTCGGCTCCGGCCGGCACGATCACCGAGTACACCGTTCCGACCGCGAATTCGGGGGTCAGCAACATCACCGCCGGTCCCGACGGTGCGCTCTGGTTCGTTGAATCGAAGGATGGAAAAGTCGGGCGCATCACGACCAGCGGCAGCTTTACCGAATATCCGCTACCTCCAGGCGTCGCCTCCGCCGACGCGATCACGCTGGGGCCCGACCAGGACCTCTGGCTTACCGATAAAGCGAACCACATCTTGCGCGTCACGACCAGCGGTGGAGCGACAGTCTACACGGCGCCGGCGCAACTCGGCGACATCGCCGTCGGCGCAGACGGAAACCTCTGGTCGCCCGAATACAGCACCAACTATCTCGACGCGTTCTCGACCGCCGGTGCGCTGATTCATCACGACCCGACCGGCTACACCAATCAGAACGCCTACATCGCGCTGGGCTCGGATAACAATCTTTGGATCGCCGGGAATTCGCCGACGCTTGCACGAGCGACGAGCGCGGACGACGTGACGACGTTCTCGCTCGCCCCGCCGATGGCAGCCGGCAGCTCGATGCGCAACCTCACCAATGGCCCCGACGGCAATTTGTGGATCTGTGCCGTCAACGACGATCTGATCCTCAAGGTCTCGACGTCCGGCGTGGTCCTCGAGTCGTACGCCGTGCCCACCGCAAACGCGCAGCCGTGGGACATTACCACCGGTCCGGACGAGAATCTCTGGTTCACCGAGCAGACGGGCAACAAGATCGGACGCATAACGACCAGCGGAGCGATTACCGAATTCCCCGTTCCCACCGCAAATGCGCAACCGTATTGGATCGCCACCGGTCCCGACGGCAACCTCTGGTTCACCGAATCCAACGGCAATAAGGTCGCCTCGATAGTCCCGTAGCAGGATTCACGCTTCGCGTGAATCTGTGGCGTTCGGCCTTCGGCCGATCCGCCCGCGTCGCCATGATTGCCTTGGGCGTTGCAGCATTGCTGTGGCGCCCATCGTCATTGTGGGTCGAGGATGCATACGTCAATGGCGTCTATCCGTGGTGGGAGCATGCGCTGTTCCCGATAAGCTCGACGTTGCCGTGGTCGCTCGGCGACGTGGTTGTACTCGCAGGAATCGCGATCATCGTGTGGCGACTGCTGCGTCGGGATTGGCTCGGGGCACTTGCGACGATTGCCGTCTACGCATGCTGGTTCGAAGCCGGCTGGGGTTGGAATTACGATCGCGCGCCGATCGAAGCGCGCACCGCTTATGACCAAGCTCGCATCACGCCGCGTGCCGTCGATTCACTACGTGTCCAAGCCATCGCGCAGATGAATCGCCTGGCGCCCCTCGCGCATGCGCAAGCCTCTGCGCCGCTGGATATCGCGGGCCTCTACGGCGCATGGCTCCCGGTGGTGCAGGCCGGCGGCGACGCCTGGACGCCGCTCACCGGCGCACCCAAGCCCACGCTGGCCGATCCGTTTATGGACGCCACCGGCACGAGCGGGTACATTAATCCCCTAGCGCTCGACGTCCATCTGGCGAGCGATCTGCTGTGGTTCGAGCGCCCGTTTGACCTGGCCCACGAGTGGAGCCACGTCGCTGGGTATGCTCGTGAGGATGAAGCGAATTTTCTGGCAATTGTCAGCTGCGCCCGCTCTAATGATCCGGTGGTCCAGTACTCGGGCTGGGTCGAGCTCTTTCTTTATCTTCCGCCGGAGGCGCAATATTCCAAGAAAACCTTCATCCCGCTGGTATGGGCGGACTTCGCGGCCATCCGCGAGCGCAATCGGCGGCACATCGACGTTTCTCTGGCAAATCTCTCCTGGCGGACCTACAATACCTATCTCAAAACCAACCATGTCGCATCCGGAATACAGAACTACGATGAAGTCACGCGTCTCTATCTGGGGATCGCGCGCGACCGGGGGGGTCTCCCTATGTCGCGCGTAGCCGAAGGTGTGCGCTAGCGTGAAGCGGATTCTCTCGCTCGTTGCGCTGGTCGCGCTTGTTAGCGGCTGTGCCAAACATCAGGCCGCGCCCCCGCCGCCATACGTTCAAACGACCGTGGCCAACACCGGCTCGATCTCGCCGTCGTCGGCCATGTCGGGCTTGATCGCGCCCTTCGAAAACGTTGCGGTGCAGACGACGCTCGTCGAACCGGCGGATACGGTCAACGTGCAGGAAGGCGATCACGTCCACATTGGACAGTTGCTCACGCAGCTCGACACTGCGGATCTGCAAGCCCAATTGCAATCCGATATTGCCACGGCGCAAAGCGACGCGGCCAATACCACTCATACGGTGTATTCGGGCAATGAGTCGATCACGCAGGGCAACCAGAGCGTGAGTGGAGCGCGCGCCAGCCTAGCGCGCGACCAGACGCAGATGGAGCGCGACGGCACACTGTATCGTCAGGGTTACGTCTCGCTCGCGACCTACCAAGCCGATCAGGCCACGGTACGCAACGACCAAGCAACGCTCAATAGCGACATCGCGACAATGCAGGCCAACGGTTCGAGCTTGAGCGCGCCGGGACTGCAACAGTCCTCGGTCGCGCAGGCGGAGGCGCAAGAAAAAGTGGCGCTTGCGCAGGCGCAGCAGGTGCGCGTTTCGATTCAGAAGGCGACGATCACCTCACCGATCGATGGGGTTGTCGTCAATCGCAATCTCAATCCCGGCGAATATCCGGGAAGCCGCGAAATCTTCACCTTGCAGCAAGTTTCGCCGATCTACGCAGTCCTGCGCGGATCCGCCGATCAAATCGTCGGTATTCACCCCGGCGCAACGGCGACGGTTACCACCAACGACGCAACCGGCGTCCACACGTATACCGGCAAGGTCGTCGGCGTCTTGAACGAGATTCAGCCCGGCTCGACGCAATTTCAAGTCAAGGTTGTCCTTGAAAACGCAAACGGGGCTCTGCGTCCGGGCATGGCGGTGAACGGCGGCGTGTCGTTGCCCGGCGTGCACGGCGTGCTCGTGCCTTTGACGGCCTTTACCGATGACAACCACGATTCGATTCAGATCGTGAATTCCGACGACACGGTGAAATCCGTCAGCGTTACCGAGGTCGCAAGCGACGGGAAGAACAGCGTCGTCAAAGGCATCAACGCCGGCACGCGGGTGGTCAGCAACGGCCAATCCAGCGTCGGGGACGGCGAGAAGATTTCTCTCCAGCCATGAAGTTCTCGCTAACCCGGCTCTTCATCAACCGGCCGACGCTGGTCTTCGTGATCATATCGATCATGATGTTCGCCGGCATCATGAGCACGATCACGATCGTCAAAGAACTCTATCCCGACGTCAGCCAGCCGACCGTGACGATCTCGGTGCAATATAGCGGCGCCTCGGTTACCGAGATGCGCGACGAGATCGTGCAGCCGATCGAGCAGAATCTGGCCGGCACGCAGGACCTGCAAACGATCAATTCGGTCGTGCAGCAAGGCCAGGCGACGATCACCGCGATTTTCGACATCACCTCCGACACCGCGACCGATCTCGCCCTTTCAAATAAAGCCGTGCAGGCGGCTGAGAAATATCTGCCGACGAACATTACACCGCCGACCGTCAATCTCTACGATCCGACGGAGTCGACGGTCGTGACGCTCGCGCTCTATTCGCAAAAGCTGCCAATCAACGAGCTCGCGCTTTACGCGCAGAACGTCATTGCACCGCAGCTCGAACAAGTTCCCGGCATTTCGTTTGCGAACGTCGGCGGCTTGGTGACGCCCGCCTTCGAGGTGCTGGTTGATCCGGCAAAACTAGCCGCCAACAACCTCACCCTCGACGACGTAATCAACACGGTCTCCAGCGACAATCAACGCGTGCCGGGCGGCTATGCCTACGAGACGAACCGGCAGACCACGATCGATGTGCGCGGCGATATCACGACGCTCGAGAACGTTCGCAACCTGCCCATTATCATCTCGGGCGCGTCGTCGGCGACCAATGCATTGCCGGGCCAGGTCCAAAATTACAGCGGCGGGCTCGCAAGTTTGCCCGGGCAAGTCAACCCGTGGACCGCGAGCAACTCAATCGTACGCGTCGGCGACGTCGCGACCGTCCAGTCCGGATACGAGCCGCGCTTGCAGATTGCGCGCATCAGTGGCAAGCCGGGGCTCTTCCTGCAGATTCAAAAGACTTCGCAAGCAAGCGAAGTGGATTCATCCAACGCGGTCATCGCTGCACTCCCTTCGGTCGAGCGGCAATTTCCCGAGATCAAGTTCAGCGTGATCAACGTCCAGTCGAGGTTCACCGAGCAACAGATTGACATCGTCGTGCGCACGCTCGCCGAAGCCATACTGCTGACCGGATTGGCGATGGTGTTCTTCCTGCGCTCGTGGCGTAGTGCCATCGTCGTCTGCATTTCAATTCCGCTCTCGCTGGCGATTGCAATGACGGTGATGAAGCTGATGGGCCTCACGCTCGATACCGACTCGCTGCTGGGCATGTCACTCGTGATCGGCATCCTCGTTGACGACTCGACCGTTGTGCTCGAAAATATCGAGCGTCACTTCACCGAACTCAAACAGCCGCCTGAGGAGGCGGCGGTCAGCGGCCGTGAAGAGATCGGTGCGGCGGCAGTCGTCATTACACTGGTCGACGTGGTGGTGTTCTTTCCGATTGCGTTCATTCAAGGCCAAGTCGGTCGCCAGCTCTCAGAGTTTGCGATCGTCGTCGTGATCTCGACCTTGACCTCACTGTTCGTCTCGTTCACGGTTACACCGACGTTGGCGGGCCTGTGGGCGCTCAAGTCGCATTGGAATCCGTGGAAACCCGTCGTCTGGTTTGGCGATCGCTTCGATGCGTTACGCACCTGGTACACGAAACGCGCGCTGCCGTGGGGCATGCAGCACGGCAAGGCCGTTGCGATCTTCTGTTTGGTCACGTTCGTGCTGGCGATTTCGCTGGTTCCGCTGGGCGTTGTTGGTGAAGAGTTCATTCCGCCGACCGATCGCGGCGAGATCTTCATCCAGGTCGCGTACCCAATCGGTACGCCGCTGACCACCGTCGAGGCTGGCATTTTCGCCTACGAGGAAAAAATCCAAGCCAATCCCGATATCTCCGCCAATACCGCGGTGGCCGGCGCTTATGCCGCGTCGTTCGGCGGCTTCGTCTCGCAGAGCAATGTCGGCCAAGTGCACGTCTGGCTCAAAGACAATCGCAAGCACCCGACGACCTACTGGGTCACGCAATTCCAGCAGGAGGCAAAGAACTCGTTTCCGCCTCAGGCGACCGTGGTCGTCGTGCCGTCGACTGGGACCGGCGGCGGCAATGCGCAGCCGGTGGACTTCCTTGTGACCGACGTCACCGGCGGCGACCCGACGCAGTACGCCGTGCAAGTACTTAATGCGCTCAAAAGCGTTAAGGGCGCGACCAGCGTCAACAGCAGCGGCACCGCACTGACGCCGGAAATATCGGTCATCTTCAATCGCGAAAAGGCCGAGGCGCTCGGCGTTGATGTCGGACAAGCGGCCGAAGCGGCTGGTGCCGCCTTCGGCGGTAACGTGGCTACGCAGTTCGAAACGACCGCGGGCCTCGAGCAAGTGCAAGTGATCTATCCGCCGGACGAGCAGACGAACCTGGGTCTCTTGCGCGACGTCGCCATTCGCAGCTCGAACGGTTCGATCGTGTATCTCAGCGATATCGCCACGTTTGAATCGACCCCGACGCCGCCGTTGATGACACGCACGAATCGCAATACCGTGATTCACGTCGATTCGAACGTGGCGCCGAACTCGTCGCTCTCGAGCGTCGAGAATGCGCTGATGGCGAAAATCCCGTCGCTACACTTGCCGCCGAACATCGTCGTACGTCCCGCGCCGCTTGGGCAGCAAGACTTCATGCATCAAGCGCTGCTCGGCATCGGCACGTCGATGATCATCTCGGTGATTTTGGTGTACTTGTTGATGGTGGCGCTCTACAACGACTATTTGGCGCCGTTCATCATCATCTTCTCGGTTCCGGTGGCTGCGATCGGCGCTATCAGCGCGCTGGTCGTCACGCATCGCACCCTGAATCTGTTTTCGCTGATCGGAACGATCTTGCTGATCGGCATCTCGACCAAGAACGGCATCCTACTCGTCGACTACGCAAATACCTTGCGAGAACGCGGCAAGGACAAACTCGATGCGATCCTGGAAAGCGCGCACACCCGATTCCGCCCGATCATCATGACCAGCTTCTCGGTCGTTGCCGGCAACATTCCGCTCGCGCTAGCGCTCGATCCGGGATCGATCTCCCGCTCGAGTCTGGGAATCGTGGTTATCGGGGGTGTCGTGAGCTCGCTCGTGCTCACGCTGTTGCTCATTCCGAATGTATACATGTGGGTCTCGCCGTCAGACGAGAAGTTCCGTCGTGAGTTCCACCTGGTCCAACAAAAGAAAAACGGCAAGCCCGGCGAGCCCGAACCCGCAGCGGTGCCAAGCCACTAAGCTTCGCTACATCCGGCCTGTTGCCGACGCCGCGTAGAACGCAAAGTACTGCACTAGCGCCCAGCCGATAGTAGTTCCCACGACGATAGCAACGGCAAGCAAGCCGAGAACCATTGGAATCGTCCACACGCCGTTGCGGTGGTCGCGCACCCACGCGTTGCCGATCGCGAGCGCCATCGCGATTGCGATCGCGAGTCCAAACCCATAGAAGAAGGCGGTCATGCGACGTCGGCGTCCACGCCGCGAGGAATGTAATAGTAGAACCTGATCGCAAGGTACGCGGCAAAACTCAGTGCCGGCAAAACCAGGGCGAGCAGCGCGGCGGCGACGTAGGTGAACCAGCCGACGCGGTAGGCGACGACCGTCCGCGCGAGCCGCTCCGGTGTGACCGACGCCTCGAACGCTCCGCTCGCGATCAGATGCTGCAGCATCAGGTTGAGCGCAATCGTCTTGCGGTCGATGCGCGCGACGAAGCGAAAGAGCGCGTGGTGATTCTGCCACATGATGCCGGTCACCGCAAAGCTCAGCGCGAACGCGATAAAGTTCGGCCAGAGCGAGAGGATCGCATGGCGCAGTTCTCGCTCGCTGGGATCGCGCATTGCCGGCAACACAATTCCCAGGATCAAGAGGGTGATCGCAAACGCGAACACGCCGTCGGTGAAGGCTTCGAAGCGACTCTTGTTCATATCTCCGCAACCTCGCAGATGCGACTTGGCCATCCTTCATCCCTATGCTCACCCCATGTTCGATGTAGCCGATTCCCTGCGTGGCGGACTCGAATCCGTCGCAACGCGATTGCAGCAAGCGCAGCGCATTGTGGCGCGCGCCAACGCCGGAGAAGGCGGCCGCAGCGCGGACGCAGCAATGGCGCAAACCGCGCAAGCCGCCATTTTCGATGAAGCGCTGCTCGGCGCGATGCATGCGCGACTCGAGGAGCTTAAGGCGGTGACCAAGTGATCGATCTGCTCGCGACCGCGGCCGGCGCGATGGACGCGCAGCGCGCAGCCCTCGACGTGTGCGCCCGTAACGTCGCCGCCGCTGAAGCCGCCGGTCCCAATGGAAGCTATGCGCGATTGATTCCGGACTTTCGCCTTGCCGATGACGACAATGGCGAAGGGACGACCGTGCAGTTCACCGGCACGCACGAGGAGCGTGGCACCAACGTCGATGTGATTACCGAAATGATTGCGGTGATGAATGCATCTCGCGCCTACGAATCGGATGCGTCGCTGTTCGACGTCGGCAAGACGCTCGACGAGCGTACGATCGACATGGGGCGCCTTGCATGAAGGTAGAGCTGCTCACTCCGGACATCGCGCCGCTGCCATCGGGCGCGCCGGCGGATCCGTCGGGGTTCGGCCGCGCACTCGACGCAATCGGTGACGCGCTCGCCGGTGCCACAAAGGCAGAAGACGTCTATGCAGCTGGCGGCGGTTCGCTACAAGACGCCATGTATCGGCGTGCGCAGGCCGACATCGCGCTTTCGGTCGCGACCGCCGCGGCGCAGCGCGCCGCGCAGGCCGTACAAACACTGCTGAACCTCCAAATCTAGGAATCCGGCCATGATGCAGCTGCACTCGGCCATCGCTCGCGTGCGCGCATTGCCGCCGTCGCTTCAAATCGCGGCGGTCGCGATTGTGGTCTTGCTGGTCGGATTTGCCGTCATCGCAACCGTGGTCGGGCATCCTGACCGCGCCGCGCTGTTTGCGCGGCCCCTGCACAGCGAGCAACTCACCGAAGTGCAGGAGCAGCTCGCGGCCTGGAACGTGCCGTTCTCACCGACCGACGATAACGTGGTTGTCGATGCTTCGCGCCGCAACGACTTGCTGCTGCGTCTTTCGCTTGCCGGTGTTCCGCACGCCTACGTCGAGACGACCGGCGAGGCGCTCGCAAACGTCGGCGTCTTGACCCCGCAAGCGGTCATCGACGCACAGGCGCGGAGCGGTCTCGCGGGCGACATTGCGGTTGCGCTTCGCAGCATCGACGGCGTCGATGACGCGCACGTCATCGTCGCGCCCGCGCAGAGCGCGGAGTTCGCAGACCAAAGTGCGCGCCCGGCTACCGCGAGCGTGCGCCTGCAACTGCATGCGGGCGCCGTCCTCGATCGCGAGGCGGTGAGCGGTATTCGCCGGTTCGTCGCGGCGTCGGTGGCGGGTCTCGATCCGGCCGAGGTAACGATTCTCGACGACCGCGGCGTCGCGCTCGGCGAAGCCGGGGCAAGCGAGAACGATTCCGGCGCACTGGAACGTTCGCTGCAGTCCGCCCTAGACGCGGCATTTGGCGCGGGCGTTGCGATTGTGCGGGTCCACGCCGAGTACACGCAGAGCACATCGGAAGACCGCGACACTCGGCGATCTTCCCTCGGAAGCGCTCCGATCGAGCGAACCGCGCAGAGCGAATCGTACGACGGTGCCGGTAAGAGATATGCTAGAAATGCGGAGCACGACGATCGCGGAAGCGAGATGCACGAACACGTCGCGCACGCAGATGCCGGCGGCCTCGCCCGCGTCTCGACGGCGGTGTTCGTCGATGCTACGCGCAGCGTCGATCTCGCGAGCGTTCGCGAACTCGCCGCGGCGACCGTTGGATTCGATCCGCGCCGCGGCGATGAATTGACCGTGCAGCCCGTCGCCTTTCACCGCGGGTTACAGCAAAAACACGATGCCTGGTTCCTGCTCTACGGCGCGATCGTTCCGCTCTTGCCGACGCTAGCGATCGTCACCGGTTTGCTGCTCTTCGGGCGATACGCATTCCCAAGTGCCCTTACGTTGCTGCATGGTGCGCTCGAACGCGAAGCGATCGCGCGAACGTCACGCACGGTTGCCGGCTACGCGCCGGCACGCGTTCGCGGAGCACTCGCCGGTGAACCGCCGCACGCGGCCGCGGCGATCATCAGCGCGCTTCCGACTGCTACCGCGGCGGCAGTACTGGAACTGTATCCGCCGCACGAGCGTGAAGCGATCGTCAAGCGCATGCAACGTGCGCATAGTTCGGTCGTTCCAAACGCGGATGAGCTGCTTGCGCGTCATGCCTGAATTCGTCACCCTTGCCGCCTGGTTGCGGCCCATATCGCCGGTGCAAGAACCTGCGCAAGAGCCCGCACAAGAGCCCTCGGCGCCACTGCCCGAAGCCTCGCTCGAAGAAGAAGCGATTGCCGACGTCCTCTCGCGTGTCCGCCGCTTTCGCGCGATGCTCGCCGATGCGCTCGATCGCTCGCTCGTCGATCTGCTGCGTGAAATCGCGGTCGAGGTGGTCGGGCGCGAGTTAGCGTGCGGACCTGCCGATTTGCAGAGCATCGTCGCGCGCGCGCTCGAGCGCGCAGCACCGGAACGGCCGCTAGCCGTATACGTGCATCCGACACAGCGCGACCTCGTGCCGTTCGATCTGCCGGTGATTGCCGATCCGCAGTTACGCAGCGACGACGTGCGCATCGAATTGCATAGCGGATCGATCGACGCGCGGTTGGGCGTGCGCATCGAGCAGGTGTTGGCGGCTTACGGCGGATGATCGAAGAACGCGCGATGCTCGGCACGGCGGCCTTCGGGCGCGCACTCGATGCCAATGCCAATCCACTCGACGGGTTGCCGCCGGTCGACGGCGTGCGCGTGCGTCTTGTCGCACCGGCGGTGCCGCCGTCGGTGCGCCGCGCGATCGCGCAGCCGCTCTGGACCGGTGTGCGCTGCATTGACGCCCTGCTCACCCTCGGTCGCGGCGCGCGCATCGGTATTTTCGGAGCGCCCGGTGCCGGAAAGTCAACGTTGCTCGAAGCGATTGTCCACGGCACGCGCGCTGATGCGGTCGCCATCGGGCTCATCGGGGAACGCGGACGCGAGGCGGCGCACTGGATCGCGGCGCGAGACGAACGGACGACCGTTGTCTGCGCGACCAGCGATCGGCCGGCCAACGAACGCATCCGCGCCGCCGAAATCCTTTTCGCGCACGCAGAAGCGCTGGCTACACGCGGCCTACACGTGTTGGTCGTGTTGGATAGTTTCGCACGGTATGCAAACGCGCTGCGCGAAACGCTCGTCTCGCGCGGTGAGAGCGTCGGGCGCGGCGGATATCCGCCGAGCGTGTTTGCTCGAACTGCGCAATTGGTCGAACGCGCCGGCGCATTTGCGTGCGGATCGATCACGCTGATTGCGACCGTGCTCAACGATGGGGACGACCGCGATCCGGTGAGCGAGAATGCGCGCTCGCTGCTTGACGGTCATCTGCAGCTCAGCCTGCAGCTTGCGCACGCCGGCCGCTTTCCGGCGATAGACGTGCTCGCAAGCGCGAGTCGTACGATGGACTCGGTCGCCGGGCCCGGCCACCGGCGCAGCGCGGCGCGCGTTCGCGCAGCGCTTGCACTGCTGGCGCGTTCCGAAGATGCTCGCTCGCTCGGCTTCGAGCCGGCGGACCCGGCCAGCGCAGCAGCCGTCGCGGCCGAGCCGGCGCTCGAGACCCTCCTCCGTCAGGGGCCTGAGACGATCGCTTTTGGCCGTACCCTAGAGGCCTTGCACCAAACCGCCGATATGTTGGGGGAAGCCCATGGACATCAGTATTGAACTCTCCGCGGTCGCTACGCGGATCGAACAAATCACCGGCGCCCCCGTGCAACTTCCCGGCCTGCCCCAGGCGGCAGCGGCCGACGGCACGGGTTCGTTTGCATCGATGGTGCAAGCGCAAATGGCTGCCCAACCGGACGGATCGGACGAGGCGGCCGCTCCCGGCGCCCCGGCGATGGTTCCGCCCGCGCAGATCAACGCGCTCGTGAACGACAACGCGCAATCGCAAGACGTCGACCCCGCGCTGATCAAGGCCATCATTGCCAACGAGTCCGGGTTCAACGCGAACGCGACCTCGAACGTCGGCGCGCAGGGCCTCATGCAGCTCATGCCGGCCACGGCGAGCCGCTTCGGCGTCTCGAACCGATACGATCCGATTCAAAACATCCGCGGCGGCGCGGCGTACTTGAAATTCCTGATGGATCGTTTCGGCCACGACGTGCGCCTCGCGCTCGCAGCCTACAACGCGGGCGAGGAGGCGGTGGATCGAAACGGCGGGCAAATCCCTCCCTTCTCCGAGACCATGGCCTATGTGCCGCGGGTGCTGAAGATCTATCGCATGCTCGGAGACCCGCGCAGCACCTAGGCCCGAGCGGCCGTAGACTAGGGCTCGCGCACCGAGCCGCGCTGCTGCCCGTGGAAAGCGATACTCCTTGACTGCTGCCGACGATCCCACCACCCCTGCCCCGCTCCTGCGCGGCTCGCAGCGCGCTTGTGCCGAGGCGGCACTCGTGCTGGCGGCGAAAGACATCCCTTACGAGACCGTGGAGCTCGGCGCCGAGTGCGAGCTCGTGGTGCCGCTCGGGCAGTTCGCGGCGGCGCGCGAGGAGCTCGAGCGTTATGCGCTCGAGCGCGCACCCGTGCGGCCCACGCGACCGGTGTTCACGCCCTTTTCCGGTGCGGAGATCGGATCCGGGATCTACGCCGCGCTGCTGGTGCTCGT
>PMUE01000273.1 GCA_003167055.1 Vulcanimicrobiota bacterium
TTCATAAAAGTACTCGCCTGATTCAATCTCGCGAAGCGATGAGCAAAGCTGGATCTCAACGGGCTCTTCGATGCCAAATCCGCTCAGATGCCGCTTAATGGCTTCCAGCAATTCCCTGTCGTCGATGCGGTCCCAAAGCCGACCCCAGGTCATGGCGCCGACCCAACCGCGTCGAACATCGCGAATCTTGATAGCAACGACGTCTTCCATAGCTTCCTTAGAACGTTTGGCCGCGGAGCTCGAAGGTGAGGCGCATGCCGTCCTTCCCATCGGCGACGTCGATGCGGATCAGATGGAACATCACGCCGACGCCGGTGTCCGGATGCCACGAGAAATACGGCGTCGCGTAGCTGTTTTCGCTCTGACGCACGCGACTCGCCGCCGTTTCCGTGAACACGACGAACTCCATCTTCGGATCCTTTTGATCGTTGATGCGATACTCGGCAGTCACGCCTTCCGCATCCGTGCCGCAGAACGACTTGGGATAGCCGCGCACTGTCGCGCACACCAGAAAGCTATCGGGAACGACGCCGCCCGAGCGCACCGCGCTCGCGTGCACCGCTAACGTCGAAGCGCCAACTGCAACGTAGCGCGCCATATCTCCGGAATAGACCTGATACGTCGACGTTGCGCCCAAGCCGCCGATTGCGTCCGTCACCGAGAACCGGTACTGCATATCGCAGAACGGCGGATACCAGCGCGTCGCCGGAACCGTACAGCCGTGTGTCAAGCCGGCGAGCAATTGCGTGGTTCGCGCCCACGATACGTTGGTGGGATACAGCGAGGGCGCGACGAGATTCGACGAAAGCTCGTTGCTCGTATGCGCGACGCGGATACCCGTTTCGAACTGCGAACCGTTGTCGCGCTGCGTCAGAAAGAGCGCCTCTTCGCCCGCCGTCCAGCTAAAAACGTTCACCGCCTCCGGTTCGCTCGCGCGAAAGACGCCTCTGCCGCCGAAGGTGTCGACGATGGCCGACGTTGCGACACCACTGTTGGGATTCACCGTCAGCGGCTCGGTGTAGAGCACCCGGGCAAGATTCGCGCGCTTACTGAGCTGCGTATACGCGGAAAAATTTCCGCCGTGTGAGTCCATCGGCGGCGCGGTCAAAATGAAGCCGACCCCTTGAATCGAGGCCGTCAGTGGAGCGTCGCGATAAAACGGATGGTCGGTGGGCTTGACCCACTTCGATTGGACGATCCAACGCAGCCGCACCGTCCCCGTGGCCGTACCGTCCTGCACGTTAAGCCGCGTCTGATAGGCGCCCAGCCGCGTGAGATTCGCATAGTCGTGATCGATAGCGCCTTGATACAAGCGCATACCGGGCTTGACCGAAAGGTAGCGACGAACCGTCGCGGGGCGCAGCACCCCGTAGGTTTCGACCGATACGCCCTCGACGGTCGAGCCAACTTGCGCTGCGGTAAGCAGCGGCGGGCCTGCGAGACTCTGAGCATCGGCAACCCACGGCGCGAGAAATAGCACGGCTACGAAAAGCGCGAAACGGATACGGCGGCCCATGCGCGTCCTTTCCCCATCCGCGCCGAAATGGCATCCTGGGGGCGAGTCGAAAAGACCTCGGCATGCAAATTGGCACCACGGAACACAAGGAGCTCTTTTGTCGCTCCTTCATTGACTCGCACGAAGTCTACGAGCCCCGCGATCTGCCCTGGCCCGAGCTTGACGAGGCATCGCTCGCAATCTTGCGCTCGATCCCGGTGTGGAGCATGGCGCTGCAGGTCGAGGTGAACGCGGGTGCTACCCTGGAGTCGTTTGCACAGTCGCAGACTGATTCGTTGATCGTGCAAGCGCTTCGTTTGCAAGGCTATGAAGAGGATCGCCACGGCCGCATGCTCGCTACGCTCATCGAGCGCTACGGGCTCGACGGAAAGGCCGAGCCGGCCGCTCCCTATGGCGGGCGCCAAGCGTTCATCGATTTCGGTTACAACGAATGCCTCGACTCGTTTGTTGGCTTTGGCATCTTCCGCATCGCTCGGCAAGTGCACTTTCTTCCGGATGCGTTGATCTCGCTGTTTACGCGTGTGATGTACGAAGAGGCGCGCCACATCGTGTTCTTCGTCAATTGGATCACGTACGAGCGCTGCGTGCGCGGCTACGGCGCGCCGCCGTTGCAAGTCATTCCTACCGCGATCGGCTACTTGCGCGCGCTCAAGAAGACCGTCGGACGCGCCGGCTCCGCCAACACCTCGGACAAAGGTATGGCCGCAGCGGGCGACATCTTCTCCGATCTCACGCTGCAGAAATTTCTGCAAGCCTGCTTGGATGAAAACACCGGATTTATGTCGACGTTCGATCCGCGGCTGCTGCGTCCGCGCGTGGTTCCCACGCTCGCGCGCTTCGTGCTGGACGCAGCCAATGCCATCGATCGCGCACGCGCGACGGTGCGCTCGTTTGCGCGCGCATAGCGCGGTCATTCTCGTCGGCGCCTCGGGCGGCATCGGATCGGCAACCGCGCGCGCCTTCGCGCGCACCGGAGCGAATCTGCTCCTCGCCGCGCCCGAGAGCGAACGGCCGCGGCTCGACACGCTGGTAAGCGACGCGCAATGCAGCGGCGTGCAAGCCGTGGCGACCGCCGTCGACCTGAGCGATCGCGCGTCGATCGAT
>PMUE01000016.1 GCA_003167055.1 Vulcanimicrobiota bacterium
GCCGATGCCGGCGGCGTTCTCGGCGAGCAGGTCGGCGGCGTCGTCGGAATCCATCTCCTCGATGATGTCGGCGGCGCGCTCGGTGCCGATGTCTTCGATGAGCGAGCGCTGCGTATCGGCGTCGAGATGTTCGAACGCGTCGGCGGCGGTTTCGTCGTCGAGCTGGCTGACGACGGCGGCCGCCTCGTGCGCCGAAAGGTCACTGATGATCTCGGCCAGCTCGGAGGGATGCAGGCGCGCAAGTTTGCTCTCGGTCACCGAGAGATTGACCTGGGTCGGATTGGCATCGCGGATCGGCGCCACCGAGTCCCACGCGATCATCGAGCGCGGAATTCTACGGTAGATGCCGGGGGTGAATCGCTTGCCGAACGACTTGAGTCCGAGGCGGCGCAGCAGGCCGGCGACGCCGACGTCGGCGGCGACCACGCGCAGGGCGTCGCCCGCGCGCGCGATCTCAAGGTCGTTGATCCGCACGACCTTACGCCCGTCGACATCGACGATCTGCTTATCGAACAGGTCGGCGATCAGATAGAGCGCGGTCTCTCCGGGCGGGGCGGGCTCCTTGGGGGTCATCGAAAGCTCGACGGTGCGTCCGTCGGGATCGATGCTCGTGACGGTCTCGATGGGTGCAAAGCGCAAGCCTTGCGACGTTTTGATCACCAGCCCGTCGATGCGTGGGAACACGTCATCGGGCTTGTTGACCAGAAAGTCGCTGACCCGGCCGATCGGAATCTCGTTGACCGTTGCCCGACGGCCGACGAGTTCGGAGATGAACCCCTCCGTAAACGCCATACTTCCTTAGTATAGCAACCCGGGTATAGCGTCTAGGCGATGAGCGCCTGGATGAGGAGCGCGGTCATGATCTTGCCGTTGCTCTGGATCTGCGCAAGCACCTCGGTGCCCACGCTGGTCAGAATCTGTTCTTGCGTGTACTGCGTGGTTGCTTGTCCGACATTGAGATCCGTAATATCGCTGACGGAAGCTTGAAGGTTGACGATCGTCGTGTTGTCGACGCTGTTATCGTCGTTCATTGCGATGATCTGAGCGCCGATCTGTGCTTCATTGGTGGTGATCTTCGTCAGGGCGCTCTGAACGAGCATCTGCGAATACGAGTTGCTGACGCTGTTGCTACTGGATGCGCCGGTAAGAACTTGCGCGCCTCCGATTCCCTGTGGCGTCGTTACAACCTGAGGATCTAAGGCCGTGATGTCTGAAATTCCGAGTGCATTCGTGTTGACTGTTGGCAACGAGATGCCGACTGTTTGGCCCTCGTCACCGCCGTCGTTGATCGTAAGTTGTGTGCCGGTCGCTGCTGACGTTGCCCCGGTTATCAGGAACGCCTCCGATGCACCAACGTCTTGCTGCGTGATGTTATTAAGCGCGTAGGTTAAGACGTTGGTAGTGCCATTTGGAGCAAATTGCACCAGCGTGCCGAGCGGATTTGGCCCCTGGGCGGCTGGATATGCCGAGACATCCTGGTACAGGGGCGCATCGCCGAATGCGGCCTGACCGGCGGTACTGTATATATCGGTTTGGATCAAGACACCTGGGCCGGGAAATGGTATGGTGCCGGAGTCCGGATCGACGACGTTGTCACCCGCAGAGATGACGGTAAAGACAACAAGTGCAGGCACGTTAAAGCCGCCGACGTTGGGTATGCTGGCGAAGTTAACGAGCGGGCCGGGCGTGCCCGGGCTGTTCGAAGCGGCGCCGGCGTTGACGACTTGCGACGACGCTCCAAACGGCGACGCCACCTGCGCAAGTAACGGGTTGGAGCCTACGGACGTATCAAACGCGCCGTCAAGGAGATTCAATCCGTTGAAATTCGTCTTCTCCCCGATGGTGTTGATTTCGGTCAACAGCGAATCGATCTCGGTTTGGATGTCTTGGAGATCTGCGCTGGAATTGATATCACTGTTGGCTTCGACGAGAAGGCTGTTGATGCGCACGAGGATGTTTTGAACCGATGCGAGCGCACCGTTGGCAACATTGAGCGCGTTGATACCGTTCTGCACGTTGTTGACGGCTTGCTGGAGACCGCCAACTTTTGACGTGAGATTGGTCGCGATCGAGTTGCCGCTGGGGTCATCGGCTGCGCTGTTGATGCGCAGACCNNTGCTGAACCGTCTTTTCGAACGCCTGTTGATTGCGGTCGAGGTTCAGCAGGACATCACCCGCTCCGATTTGGACGTTCATGCGCGTGCTCCCATCCTATGGAGCCTGCGATGGAGCGCAAATCGGCAACGGCCGCGCGGACGTGCGAAATCGATCGAGCGGATGTGCTGACGCTCGATGCGCTGCGACGTTGAGGCGGCCGTGACGGAAGCGGATGGAGAACCGATGCTGGGCACACAAGCGAAAACTGCACGAGAGACTCCGTCTTTCGCGCACGCTAATCGTCCGTCGAATTTTTGGGCTTGCGAGCCGTTCCGAAGAACGAAATCGCGGCCCCCCAGCACATCCATGAACGGAGTCGTTTCCTCCCTGAAACTTCCCTGTACTACCTCTATCGGCAGGGCGGGCCGAAAAGTTTGGGCCAAGCGCCATAAGGTAGGTTAAGAGGGGCGGCCCGGTTTTCCGAAACTCAAGGAGAACCTATGGGTCGCCTTCTTCAGATACTCGGTTGC
>PMUE01000152.1 GCA_003167055.1 Vulcanimicrobiota bacterium
GGCCGACGTGACGGCCATCGCCAGGCTGCGCGAACGGGCCAAGAGCGACTTTGAGGCCAGGGAAGGCGTCAAGCTGACGTTCCTGCCGTTCTTCGCGCTCGCTGCCGTCGAGGCGCTGAAGGTGCACCCGAAGCTCAACGCGGTGATCAACGGGGATCAGGTCACCTACCACGACACCGAGCATCTCGGGGTGGCGGTCGACACCGAGCGCGGCCTCATGGTGCCCGTGATCCACAACGCGGGTGACCTGAACATCGGCGGGCTGGCCCGCAAGATCGGTGACCTGGCCCAGCGCACCCGGTCGGGGCAGGTCGGCCCAGACGAACTGGCCGGCGGCACGTTCACGCTGACCAACACGGGCAGCCGCGGCGCCCTGTTCGACACGCCCATCATCAACCAGCCGCAGGTCGCCATCCTCGGCACGGGCATCGTGGTCCGGCGCCCGGTCGTGGTGGAGGACCCCGCGCTCGGCGAGGTGATGGCGGTGCGTTCGATGGTCTACCTCGCGCTGACCTACGATCACCGGCTGGTCGACGGCGCCGACGCGGCCCGGTTCCTGACCACGGTCAAGAACCGGCTGGAAGAAGGGGCCTTCGAAACCGAACTTGGGCTGTAACCAGCCTGGATGAAGGTCGCCGTAACCGGCTCGTCCGGTCTGATCGGGACCGCGCTGGTGGCCAGCCTCCGGTCGGACGGCCATCAGGTGATCAGGCTTGTCCGGCGGGCGCCGAGGTCCGACGACGAGGTGCGCTGGGATCCGCGGGCAGCCGAAACCGCCGACGCGGGCAACCCGGTCCTGACCGGCGTGTCCGCCTGCGTGCACCTGGCCGGCGCCGGGGTGGCCAGCCGCCGCTGGACGAGCAGCTATAAGGCGGAGATCCGGGCCAGCCGGGTGCTCGGCACTCGCGCGCTGGCCGGCGCCCTGGCCCGGCTCGGCTCGCCGCCCGCCACGCTGGTGGCGACCTTCTGCTGGAACAACACCGAGCACCTGGAGGCCTACTTCGGGGTGCCCAGCATGGGCGCGGTGCTGCACACGCTCAACATCCGGCTGCCCGGCGCCCAGGTCGCCCAGATCGTGAACCACGCCGAAGACCGGATCATCATCGTGGACGACACCCTCGTCCCGCTGCTGGCCAAGATCGCTGACGAGCTGCCCACGGTGGAAGCGTTCATCGTCAACGGGACAGGCGATTCGACCGCGCTCGAGGGTCGCGTGCCGGTGCTTCGCTACGCCGAGTTGCTAGCGGCCGAGGACCCGGCGTTCGACTGGCCGGAGCTTGACGAGCGGGACGCGGCGCTGATGTGCTACACCAGCGGCACCACCGGAAACCCGAAGGGCGTGGTGTACTCGCACCGGTCCACCTACCTGCACGCGATGGCGGTCATCGCCGCGCCGCTGGGCATCAGCGAAGCGGACCGGGCGCTGGCCATCGTGCCGATGTTCCACGCCAACGCATGGGGCATGCCGTACGCGGCCTTCCTGTCCGGTGCCACGCTGCACATGCCCGGCCCGTTCCTGCAGCCCGAGCACCTCACCAAGTTCATCGCCACCGAACGGACCACGGTGACGTCCGGGGTGCCGACCATCTGGAACGCGATCCTGGACTACGGGCAGGACCACGAGATCGACCTGTCCTCGCTGCGGCTGGGCAACTCGGGCGGGGCCGCCGCGCCCCGGGCCATGCTCGAGCGGTTCGAGGACCGGTACGGGCTGCGGATCATCCAGGGCTGGGGCATGACCGAGATGAGCCCAATCGGGACGACCGCGCGACTGCACGCGGATCTCGAAGATGCGACGCCCGAAAAGAAGCGGCAGGTTTTGCTCACGCAGGGCCGCTTCACGCCGCTCGTCGCCTGGAAGCTCCTCGACGACGACGGCAATGACGTTCCCCGCGACGGCAAAACGGCGGGAGCGCTGTGGGTGCGCGGGCCGGCGGTAACCGGCAGCTACTACCGCGTCGATGGACCGCTGCCTTCATTCAAAGATGGCTGGTTCCACACCGGCGACGTCTGCACGGTTGACCAATACGGCTATCTCGATATCGTCGATCGGGTCAAAGACTTCATCAAGTCGGGCGGCGAGTGGATCTCGTCGGTCGAGGTCGAGAACACGATCATGGGACACGCCGCCGTACGCGAGGCGTGCGTCTTCGGCCTCCCGCACCCGAAATGGCAGGAACGTCCGGTCGCGGCGGTCGTGGTGCGCGACGGGCACAGCTTAACCGAAGACGAGCTGCGCACATGGCTCAAGCAACACCTCGCGACGTGGCAGATTCCCGACCGCGTGATCTTCGTCGAGGTCATCCCGCGGACCGGCGTCGGGAAGTTTCTCAAACGTGAGCTGCGTTCGCAGTACGCCGGGTTGCTTAGCGAAGACGCCTCGGGGTGAAGCAGGCGATCACGGCGGTCGATCAGTTCGAATCGCTACGCGGAACCGCCGTCACCAGTGATTGGCTGACGGTCACGCAAGCGATGATCTCCACCTTCGCCGACGTCACCAACGATCATCAGTGGATTCATCTCGACGCGGCGCGCGCGGCAGCCGAGTCACCGTACGGCACGACCGTCGCGCACGGATTTCTCACCCTGAGCCTGCTGCCGCCGCTGCTCTCGCAGTGCTCGCCCTTTCGCTGCACGTTGGTGCTCAACTACGGGTTTAATCGGATCCGCTTCATCGGTCCGGTTCCGTCGGGCTCGCGGATTCGCGCGTCGTTCAACCTCGCCGACGTGCAATGCAGCAATGAAGGCAGCGCAACGCTCACCTGGGACGTCGCGGTCTTCGTCGAGGGCGACGAACGCCCGGTGCTGGCGGCGACGTGGCTGCAGCGGGCATACGTCTGACACGACGGCTCGCTATTGGACGAAGTGCACGTCCGTCGGCGCCTGTGGCGGCGTCTTGATCGAAATGAAGCGCAACGGCACGGACGACGTCTGCACCAGCCCGGCGTGATTGGTGCCCATCGGAATCACGATCATCATGCCTGGCCGCAGGTTCACTTGCTGATCGCCTAACCACTCGGTTCCGGTACCGTCGAGCACGACTTGGATCTCGTTGGCGTTGGCGTGGTAGTGCTTGGGCGCGGTTCCGGTTTGAAGCGCGAGCGTCATGCCGTCGGTGACCACCAGCGTTTTATTGCGGAGATTCGGAAAGGTCGCCGACGGGGACGGCATAGCGTCCGGCGTGATCGCCAAGAGGTCGACCGCCGCAGGCTGCAACGCCGTCGTGTTTGCCGGCGCGACCTCAGCGCCGTTGAGCAGATGGATATCGGTCGGTGGTTGCGGCGGCGTCTTGAATGCGACTAAGCGCAACTTTCCGCCGGAGGTATCGACGATCCCGGCGTGAGCCGTGTCGACCGGAATGACGATGAGCATGCCGGCCCGCAGCGGAACCTGACGGTCACCGAGCCATTCGGTGCCGCTTCCGTCGAGGATCAGTTGGATCTCGTTGGACTGCGCGTGGTAGTGCTTAGGCGCACCGCCGATCGAAAGCGCGGCGGTCATGCCGTCGGCCGCCACCAGTATCTTCTGATGAAGGCTGGGAAAAGCGGGCGATGTCGGCATTGTATCCGGCGTGATCGCCAGGAGGTCGATGGCGGCGGGCTGCAGCGGCGGCGCCGCCGCGATGGCGAAGCCCAGCGAAGCCAGGCCGAGAAAACGCAGGAAATGTTTCATATTCTCACTCCCTTATAGCATTCAATTGCGCGATTGCGGCGTCGGCCTCCGCTTTGAGGCCGGCGTAGGCGGATTGCTCGGCCGCGGTGGGCGGTTGATAGGCGAGATCTAGCTCGTTCATAAGGAAGGTCAGGTGATCCCGTAGCTCGGTTTCGTGGAGCAGGTCACCTTCGTCCGAATGCACCTGGAACTGCGCGAACTTGGCGACGAGCGCATCGATCTGTGCGCGCGTCGCCGGCGATGCCTGCGCGCGCGCGGCCATCGCCGCATTGATGGCCTGATTCAGTGCGCCGAGCGTGCCGCTGATCTGCTGCGCGAGCGCAAGCCGCGCATCGAGATCGCCCGGGGCGGACTTGATACGCGGATCGAGTTTCACTTCGAACGTTTGCTGCGAGGTTTTGCCGCCGTAGTTCAGCGCGACCGTGTACGTTCCCGGAACGATGGTCGGACCGTTGGGTTCATCGCTGAAGTCGTCGGTGCTCTCGAGCATCAAGCCTTGCACCTCGGTCGCGCCCGGATAGCGCAGATCCCAATCGAACGAATTCATACCGGGATCGATCGCCGTCGCTTCTTCCAGCTCGTGCGCGAGCTGCTGCACTTCGGTCTCCTGCGCGAGGAGGTAATACGGAACGTGTTTGGCCTTCTTGTTGCGCAGGTGCAGGTTGAAGCTGCGCACCGTCTTGCCGCTGGAATCGAGGAAGCTCAACGTCACCGGCGTCTGCCCTTTATAGTTCTTCGGAATATAGAAGAACACGGTCGCTCCGTAGTCCGGGTTGCTGCCTGAGTCCCCGTAGCCGCCGCCGCCGTATGCGTGCGAGAGCCATGCGGTCTCGGGCGCGTACAGCGTTTGGGTCGGACCTTTCGCCAGTTGCTCGAGCAGGGCGAGATTATCGAGAATCCAGAACGAACGGCCGTGCGTCGCGACCGCGACTTGACCTTGCAAAGCGCTGATCGCGATATCACGTACCTGCACGCCGGGCAAGTTCAGCGCGAGCGACTGCCAGTGCGCGCCCGCATCGAGGCTCACGTAGACGGTACTGCGCGTACCGGCGAACAGGACGCGCGGTTCACGCGGATCCTCGCGCACGACGAAGACGTACTGATCGTTTGGAATTCCCGACGTCAGCGCAGTCCAGTGCGCACCGTAGTCCGTGGTCTTATAAACGTACGGATGGAAGTCGTCCCATTGGAAACGCGACGCCGTCACGAAAGCCGTGCCCTTGTCGGTGTGCGACGGCTCAATGCTGCTGATCTGCGCCCATTGCGGGAGCGCCGGCGGCGTGACGAGGTTCCAGGTCGCGCCGTTGTCGTTCGTGACGTGCACGAGTCCGTCGGCCGATCCCGCCCACATCACGTCCCCGCTCAGCGGCGAAACCGCGAACGACGAGATGTCGGGAAACGTTTCCACGCCGGTTTGATCGAGATTGATCGGTCCACCGGACGGCCCTTCGGATTGCTTGTCGTTGCGCGTGAGGTCCGGACTGATTTGCGTCCAGGTGCGGCCGTAGTCGGCGCTCTTGAACACCACCTGCGCGGTTTCGAAAAGCACGTCGGGCTGCGCCGCTGAGAAAATGATCGGATGGGTCCAGCCGAAACGGAATTTAGTCTCGGCCGACGATGCGCCGCTCATATACAGCGGCCACGGGCTGACGTTCTTCTCCTCGCCGTTGGGCGTGTTCAACTCCGCGGTCGAACTCATGTAGCCGCTGCCGTAGGTAATATTCGGGTCGTGCGGATTGACCGCGACGTACGTGCTCTCGCCGAGCGCGACGTTGTGCACGACGTTGCTTCCCAGTCCCTCGCTCGAGGCGCTCGGCAGTTCGTAGGCGCCTTCGTCTTGCTGCGCGCCGTAGACGTGATACGGAAACTGGTTATCGATCGCGATGTGGTAGAACTGCCCGGTCGGCTGATTGAGATCGGTGCTGAAGGTCTTGCCGCCGTCGGTTGACACCGACGAACCGCCGTCGTCGCCGACCAGTAAGATCTTCGGGTTGTGCGGATTGACCCAGATCATGTGGTTGTCGCCGTGCGGCGGCAGAATCGGCTTCCACGTCACGCCGCCGTCGGTCGTCTTCCAGAACGCGTCGACGTTGGGCGCGTAGGCCACCTTCCAATTCGTCGGATCGACGGTGATCGCCATATAGTAGAAGGCGCGCTGGCGTAAGAACCATTGCGCGTTGACGCGCTTCCAGCTTGCGCCGCCGTTGTCCGACCGGAAGACGCCGCCTTCGTTGGCCTGCACCATCGCATAGACGACCTTGGGGTTGTTCGGCGCAACGGCCACGCCCATCTTGCCGAGCACACCAGTCGCAAAGCCCGGATTTCGCGAGATGTTCGTCCAATGCGCGCCCGCGTCGGTCGACTTGTACAGTCCGCTGCCTGGGCCGCCGCTGATCATCACCCACGGCTTACGCACCGCTTGCCACATCGTCACGTACAGCACGTTGGGGTTATGCGCGTCCATGTTGATGTTGTTTGCGCCGGTGCGGTCGTTGACGTAGAAAATCTTCTTCCACGACTTGCCGCCGTCGGTCGTCTTGAAGACGCCGCGGTCGGCGTTGGGCGCAAAGACGTGACCCATCGACGTCGCATACACGATGTTCGGATCGCGCGGGTCGATGACGAGCGAACTGATTTGGTGCGTCTCCGCCAGCCCCACGTAATGCCAGGTCTCGCCCGCGTCGGTGCTCTTGTAGATGCCGACGCCGGTATCGAAGTCGCCGCGAATATCGCTCTCGCCGCTGCCGAAGTAGATGACCTTCGGATTCGACGGTGCCACAGCAATGGCACCAATGCTGGTTGCGGTTCCGGGAATCTTCCCGTCGGTGATGTTCTGCCAGCTGATCCCGTAGTTGGTACTGCGCCAGACGCCGCCTTCAACGCCGCCAAAATAAAAGAGATCGGGGTTACTCGGCACTCCGGCTACCGCGACCGAGCGACCGCCGATGTACGGCCCGATACTGCGCCACTGCAGCTTGCTCATCAGCGTCCGCGTGGAGGGTGCGGCGCTCGACGCATTGACCGCGAGCGAGCCGACGAGAAAGACAATGCCGAGAACGGCGACAAGAATGCGCTTCATGCGCAACCTATCAGCCGTGGGTGCCCAGAATCCTCCGTTCGCGAAACGATCCCGGCGTCAAACCGGTGACCGATTTGAATACGCGTGTGAGATGGCTTTGGTCGGCAAATCCGCACGCGCCCGCAATGTCCGCTAAGTTCATAGTTTCGTCGTTGATCAGGCGGCACGCATGCTGCACCCGCAGCCGGCTCACGTAATCGCCGATCGTCGTGCCCTCATCGAGCCGAAAGCCGCGCGCGAGCGAAGCGGGATGAATGCCGGCTCGATCCGCAAGCGATTCCAATGAAAGGCGTTCGGCGAATCGTTCACGCAGCAAAGCTTTTACGTCACTGACCCAGGCGCGCTGTGGCCGATCGCGATCGACTAAGCGCAATGCGATGCCGAGCATTTCCGAAACGATCGCATCCGCCTCGAGTGCATCCAACGCATCATCCACGAACTGGTTCAGCAGCGCAACGGCGAGCCACACGGCTTCGCCATACTGCAGCTCGAGTCGCCAGGCGGATGTGTCGAAGTGCATCCCTATGCGCGCTTGCCATTCGTCGCCGAGTTCGATCGCAAAGAGCGTCGTCTCGTCGCCCATTTGATCGCAGTGCACGAGCTTCGCCGGATGAAACGCTAGGCTAAATGGTTCGTAACGGACCGTCGTGCCCTGGTGCGTCTCTTCGTATTCGCCGGCGACAAGCAGAGTGAAATACGCGAGCGCGTGCTCGTGCACATCGATCTGCCGGGCGCGGGGATGACGAACCATCGAGAAATTCAATCCGCCGATGCGCGTCGCGCGCTCGATGCTGCCGTACCACTCCCCCGGACCAAGCCTCGCCGTTGCCATAGGAGCATCTTCGTCGTGCCCTCCGCAATTGTCTTGAACGATCCTTGCATCACCCTGCAAATCGCATTCAAGACGAACCGCATCGTTTGCGCCATGATTGGCCCATGAACAGACGAGCTTTACTGGGCGCCTCTGTGGCTGCCGGCATCACTGCGGCACTCCCGCAAGCCCTGCACGCCGCCGATCTCGGCGCGGCCGCGTTGCCCCTCAAAGTGCCGGCCGATGGAAAGATTCGCGTGGCCTTCATGATCTCGAGCGGGGCCAACGTCATCGATCTCGCCGGTGCGTGGGAAACGTTCCAGGACACGATGTTGCCCAACGGTGACATGCCCTTCGAGCTCTTTACCGTCTCCGAGACGACCAGCATCGTCGAGATGACCGGCGGCCTGCGCATCGAGCCGGCCTACTCGTTCGCCGCTGACGACATCCCGCACGCGAACATTCTGGTGGTGGGCGCGCAAAGCGACGGTTCAGAGGCCTTTATGAAGATCTTGCGCGACGTCCAGGGCAAGATCGACCTCACGATGTCGGTATGCACCGGCGCCTTCAAACTTGCGAAGTCGGGCATTCTCGACGGGAAATCGGCGACGACGCATCACGAATACTACGAGCAGTTTGCTAAACAATATCCGCAAGTCACACTGGTGCGCGGCGAGCGCTTCGTCGACAACGGCAGCATCGTCACTGCGGGCGGCTTGACATCCGGCATCTCCGCGGCGCTCCACGTGATTTCGCGCTACTTCGACGCACCGACCGCTGCCAAGACCGCCGCCTACATGGAATTCGTCCCGACCGCGCGTCCAGCCTGAGAACTCACAGCGCGGCGCTCGGTCGCTAATGCGCACGTTTACGGGTACAAGTTGCAGATGAATACGCTTGCAAAACTCCTCTTGGGCGTAGTGCTCATTGCAGCGGCACCCAACGCGAATCTCAGTCTTGCCTCTTCCCTCATTGCCAGCGGCGGTGGGCCCGGCAGCTATTCCACCGTGCGCGCATTTGACGCGATGATCGGCAGCGACGCGGTGCTCGCCAATGAGCGGCAGATCGGCGCCAGCTACGGGCAGACAAACGAAGACCGTTTCGTGCACATGTTCGACTATGCGATCGCCGATGCGTGGCAGCTCGCGGGCAAAAACAACGTCTCGCTTCCTCCGCCGTCAGGCGTCACCGGACAAGCCCTCGCAACGCAACTCGTGCAAGCCGGTGTCGGTGCCGGCGGTACCTTCGATGCCACGCGGATGCTCGCGGCGCTTTTCGGCGATAAGATCGCGACCCAAGTGATGGCGGACCTCAACGCGAAGTATGGCGCCGGTGCGTCGGACAACTTCGATCGCATGGCGGATCAGTTCTTCCATAACATCGGTCAAACCGTCGGGATGAACGTCTAAGGCGCCGGCGCAAACCCGTGCGCCGCTAGCCACGCCGCATCATCCATTCGCTGCAGCGCTTCGCGGAAGGCGCTCGTCACTTCGGCGAACGTCGTCCGCGGGTCGTTGTTGTAGTCCATCAAGCGATGGTCGTAGCTCCGCCCGGCGCTACGCGTCTCGATCAGTTCGCGCACCACCTCCATCGCCGGCCGGCGATGGTCGGAACCGCCGGTAGTGTCTTTGGTCGCATCGATCATCGCGCAATAGATGCTCCACGAGCTTGCGCCGTCGGGGCATTTTCGGTTGTCGGCGCGGTTCCATACCGCGGGGCTAGAGAGTATCGTCTGCGCGCGCACGACGATTGCACGATCGACGTCGTTCGGGGGCACCTCGCGTGAAGTGTCGACGTCAAACGTCAGATTCGATGGCGACACGGCGAGATTCGTGACCGGGAACCAGCCGTACACCGCGCGCAGCATCGCCGATCCGTCGCCGTACGCCTCGAGCTCGATGGGCGCATCCGGATATCCGGCGTCGGTCATTTCGCCGGCCCACACGTCACGCGGCGTCGCATCTTTGCGCCACACGCCGCCCAGCTCACCCACCCGCGACGCCAGCGTCATCTTTGGAATTTGATCGCCGATCTGTCCGCACGAGCCCATCAGATGTCCCGGCGGTCCAGCGAAGGTGCAGTGCTGCACCGCCGCCAGCAAGAGCGCGAGGATCACGAAATGCCGGCGTCCCGCATGCGAATCAATTGTTCGATCGTCGCATTGTAGCCGCGATCGTGCACGCGTTTGACGAAGTCGACGGTCACGCCGTGATCGCGCAGCCGAACCAGTTCCTGCGGCATCGGGCGATAGCCGGCCGCGAGCATCCCTTGCACGAAATCGATCGTGACGCCGTGATCGCGCAGCCGGACCAGATCGCTAGCACTCAGGTTGCGATAGCCTAACCCCGCGAGGCCGGTCACGTAGCGCTCGTCGACGCCGTGATTGAGCACGCGGATGATATCGTCGGTGGTGGTAATCTCGTTGCTGTTGCGGCGCAGCATGTCGACGAAGGCGAGCGTGACGTTGGCCATTGCCATGCGCAACAGTTGCGTGTCATCCGGCCGAGAGATTCCGCGTGAGGCGAGGGCATCGGAGAAGCTGGTGCTCGGTGAAAAGGTGAACGTACCGCCGCCCGCACCGTGCGAGGCATAGCCCATGCAGTGCAAGGTGCCGGCGTCTCGAACGAGGTCGAAGTGGACGTTCGCGCCGCTCGACTGCAGTTGATCGCGCGTGAGGCCAACGAGCGAACTCATCGGTACGTCGCGACTCCAATCGGAATGTCCGTGATCGGAGTCGTAGCGCGCGCCGAATTGCACGTTGACCGGATCGTCGCTGAGCGCTACGCTCCACGTCCCGGTTAGCGGCGTATCGGCTGCTGCGACCGCGTTGATGAACAGCATCAAGGCAGCGGTTATCAGGGCCGCGCTCAAGCGCAGCCGCGAAAAGGGCTTCATTGGTTCTCCTATACTCCCGCGTTTGCGAGTCTGATCAGTTGCTCCACGGTTGCGCGCCCGTTAATGAGTCCGGAGCGTTGCAGCCTTTGGACGAATTCGAGGGTAACGCCGGCGTCGCAGAGACGCACGTAGTCACTCACCGAAAGATTGGCGTAGCCGAGTTGCGCGAGTCCGCTGATGTAAGCGCCGGTGACGCCGGAATCGGCAAGCCGCGCGAGCGACTCGGCCGGCATCGGGGTGAGTCCGCGCGCATGCAAATCGCCAATGAATTGCGGGCTTACGCCGCGATTGGCAAGCATGATCACATCGTCGACCGAGAGATTACGGAATCCCGCGTCGGAAAGCGCGTCGAGTAGGCCTGGTCCCGAGCGCTCGCGTACGTGCTCGCGATGCGGCCGCGGGGACGGCGCCGGCAGCGGAGTAACATCGGCTACGACAGCCTCGGGTTTGACGATGGGCGCAGCGTGAACGGCAGCCGCTGCAGAGTGAACGGCAACCGGTGTCGCCTTCTTCACCACCATCGCCGCGTGGGCATCCACGCGCACGATCGGTTTCATTCTCACGATCACGTCTGGCTCCGGCGATGCCGCGAGTTGCAGCTGCGGCGTTTGCGCCGGCACAGCGAGCGCCGTTAGTCGCACACCGGCCAGCGCGAGCGAGATCGCGAGCACCGTGATCGCGGTGATCTTCGCGAACGTGCCAAGCCGCGTCGAGGCGTTGTGGTTGCGCTCGACGAGTCGCGCCACGCGGACTGCGATCTGACGCCGCGAACCGATGAATCCGGAGGCCGCGGCGTGCCGGCGGCGTGGCGCCGTGCGCGCGATTTCATAGAGACACCGCGCAAACGCCACCCGCTCGTCAGATGCTGCTGCCGCCGCGTCATCACACGCGATCTCGCGCTCGATCGCCATCGCGCGTCCCGCGATGTGCACGATCGGATTGAACCACAGCACGGCGGCGAGCAGACGCTGCACGAGGTTTGAGTAGTCGTCGTAGCGCCGGACGTGCGCATATTCGTGACGCAGCACGCGTTCGAGATCGCCATCGGGCAGTGCGGCGGCCATCACGTCCGAAAGCGCGATCGCCGGATGCAGGAAGCCGATTGCGCACGGCTCGGCCACGCCTCGTGAGACGCCGACGACGGCACGCCGCGACCACGCGCCGGCGAATCCTTGGACGCGCGCGGTTAATGCATCGCTCGTTACCAACGACGACTTCACGGTCCGCAGCGACGCATACGCGAGGCCTAAGCGCACCAGCAGCACCGCCGCGATCCCCAGCCACACGAACAGGAGCGGCGACGGCAGATGATGCGCGGGTTGCGCCGCCGCCGTTTGCGCGAGCGCACCCGTCGCGGGCTTTACGGGCTGCGGAAGCACTACGTCGGAGACGACGCGTGCCACCACCGGCGACGGCGGTTCGCTTACCGGCAGCGCGATCGTACGCGAGGGCATCGCAAGATCGGCGATCGGTAAGAGAGCCGCCGCGACGAGCACCGCGCACCACATGACGTAGCGTTGCGCTGCGGTCGTGCGCGGGATGAAGCGTAGGCTGGTGCCGACGATCAACGCAATCGCGGCGCTCTGCCACAGTGCGTTGATCATCGCCCAAAAAACGTGCGGTACGCTCAGCATTGCGTTGCCTCGTCGATCAACCGGCGCATCTGCGTGAGGTCATCGTCCGAAAGCTCTTCGTTCTCGAGCAAGCGAACCGCGAGGAGCCCGGCCGAATTGTGGAAGAACCGCTTCATCACGCTCTGTACCGCGGCGCGTGCCGCGTCGTCTCGTTCAACCTTGGCATGGTAAATGAAGGCGCGGCCACGCTCCTCATGGCGCAAATAGCCCTTTCTTTCCATGATGCGCAACATCGTTTGCACGGAGTTGAATGCGGGACGTTCGCGCTCGGGAAGGGCATCGAGCACTTCGGAAACCGTGGCGCCGCCGCGTGTCCAGATCACTTCCATCAGTCGCTGCTCGCCTTCGGTGAGCATCTCGGATCGCTTACGCGGCATCGTTTCCTCGCAACAGCGTCAATCTTCCAGCTATACCTAACGAATTAGGTGTGTACCGGCAGCATACCGTGTGGGAGCCCCTCTGTCAACCGGCGAACGGCGCGCGCATGCGCCGCGTGCAGGTTCCCGGTCCTCTGGCACTTGCCGCGCTAGGCGTCGTGTTTGGCGACATCGGGACGAGCCCGCTCTACACGCTCAACACGTGTTTCACCTCAACGCACACGCCGGTCACGCTGAGCAATGTTCTCGGCATCATTTCGTTGCTGGCGTGGGCACTGATCGTCGTCGTCTGCATCAAATACGTCACGGTCCTCATGCGCGTCGATCACGAAGGTCAAGGCGGCATTCTCGCGCTGCTGGCGTTGGTACAACCGCCCAAGCTCATCGGGAAACTCACCACCACGCGATGGCTCATTCCGGTCGTGGTCATCGGCGCAGCGATGTTGATCGGAGACGGCATGATCACCCCGGCCATCTCGGTGATCTCCGCGGTGGAAGGCCTCAACGTTGCCACGCCGGCTGCGCAGCCGTATATCGTGCCGATCTCGGCTGCCGTACTGCTAGCGCTGTTTCTGATTCAATCCCGTGGCACGCAGACGGTCGGCGCGCTCTTCGGTCCGGTGATGGTGCTATGGTTCGTCTCGATCGGTATTGCCGGTGGCGTCGCAATCGCCGCACATCCGGCAATCATCGCCGCAATCAACCCGTACTGGGCGTTTTGGTACGTCTTTCATCACGGCATCTACGGCTTCTTGATCTTCGGCGGCGTCATCCTCGCGCTTACCGGCGCCGAAGCACTTTACGCCGATCTCTCGCACTTCGGCCGTATTCCGATCACGTGGGCGTGGTATGGCGTCGTCTTTCCGGCGCTGCTGCTCAACTACTTCGGACAGGGCGCGGTCATTTTGGGCAATGCAAAGGCCATCGACTCGCCCTTTTACGCGCTCGTCACCGGCTGGATGCTGATGCCGATGGTCGTGCTCGCCACACTTGCCACCGTCATCGCCTCGCAAGCATTGATCTCCGGTGCGTTTACACTTACCGAGCAGGCGATTGCGCTCAATCTCTCACCACGTATGCGCGTAATCCACACGTCGCAGGAGGAGCGTGGTCAGGTCTATCTGCCGTTCGTCAACGCCCTGATCGCGATCGTGTGTTTGATCTTGGTCTTTACGTTTCGCAGCAGTGCGCGCTTGGCTGCAATGTACGGCCTCGCGGTGGCCTGTACGATGCTGGCCACGAGCCTCGCGTTTTACGTCGTTGCGACCACCGTCTTCAAATGGCCCAAGCGCTACGTAATTGCAGGTATGACGCCGTTCGTGTTGATTGATACGCTCTTCGTCACGTCGGGCTTGCCGAAGTTCTTAGACGGCGCGTGGGTACCCGTTGCCGTCAGCGCTGCCATCGCGCTGGTCTCGCTCACCTGGCTCAAGGGACGGCGCTCGCTCGCGGCGTCACTTGCCGCGGATCAGCAGCCGGTCGCCGAATTCATTGCAGCGCAACCGCCGCCGTCCGGCCCGCCGGTCGGAGAAACCGTGCTGCTCACCAACGATCCGCGCGGAATACCGTTCGTGCGCAGTCACCCGTGGCTTCCACATTTTCTGTATGACCGGAAAGTGGTGTTGCTGACGCTCGATCCCGCATCCCGGCCGTACGTCGAACAGACGCAGCGCGTCAGCATCGAGCAGCTTTCGCCGAGGCTCTTCGTACTTCGCGCAAGTTTCGGATACATGGAAGAACCGTCGATCAAATACGTGATCCGTGCGTGCAGCCAGCTCGATTTTAAACTTGACGACCCGCACACGACGTTCTTCTTCTCCGTCCCGGCAATCCTCGGACGCGCGCAAGACGGCATGCACCAAAGTCAGCGCCTGCTCTTTGCCTGGCTCTCGCGCGTCTCGCGTTCGCTCGTTGACGACCTCGAAATCCCACCGGATCGGCGCGTCGGCATCGGCGTGGAAGTTCAAATCTAAACGCCGGGGGATTGGCAGCCAATCCACGAATCGTAGCCTTCCCTACACGGATTGGAGGAACGCAATGTTTCCAGCCCAGTTCGATTACCAGCGGGCGCATTCGATCGACGAAGCCCTGAGTGCACTTGCCAGCCACGGCGGCGACGCTCGCGTGCTTGCAGGCGGCCAGAGCCTGATTCCGGCAATGCGTTTCCGGCTTGCCCGCCCTGCCGTCCTAGTCGACATCAATCCGATCGACGAACTCGCGTTTTTGCGGGAAAGCAACGGCTTTTTGTGCGTCGGCGCGTGCACGCGCGACTACGCAATCGAAGTCTCACCGTTGATCGCTTCGCGCTATCCGATGATTGCAGACACGTCGGTGCTGGTCGCCGATCCGGTCGTTCGTCAAACTGGGACCGTCGTCGGCAGCCTGTGCCACAACGATCCGGCGGGCGATTGGCCGACCACGTCGCTTGCTGCACGCGCACAGCTTGTGCTTCGTTCAAAAAGCGGCGAGCGCACGGTGTCGATCGATGATTTTCTGGTCGATTCCTATACCACCGCGGTCAAAGACGGCGAGATGGTAACCGAAGTGCGTTTCCCTACGCCTGACGACCGCACGCGCGGTTCGTTCTACAAGATGGAACGCAAAGTCGGGGATTTTGCCACCGCCTCAGCGGCGGTGCGTATCACGCTCGGCGCGGACGGCAAGATTACCGGCGCCGGCGTTGCGATCGGCGCACTCGGTCCCAAAGCACTGCGCGTCGGTGATGCCGAGAAATTGCTGGTGGGCGCGAAGCCGAGCGTGGATCTGATCGCGTCGGCGGCGCGCGAGGCGGAGAAGACCGCCGATCCCGGCGCCGACAACCGCGGCTCGGTCACCTACAAGAAAGCCATGGCCGGCGTGCTCGTTGCGCGAGCACTTCGTACCACATTCGAACGTCTTGGCGTAAAGGGGCTCGCATGAAAGTCAACGTTACGGTCAACGGCGAGGCATACGAGCGCGACGTCGAGCCGCGCACGCTGCTCGCCTATTTCTTGCGTGAGTCGCTCGGTCTTACCGGAACGCACGTCGGCTGCGATACCTCGCATTGCGGCTGCTGCGTCGTGTTGCTCGACGGTGACCGCGCGGTGAAATCGTGCAACATGTTCGCGGTGCAAGCCGACGGGCACGCGATCACGACGGTGGAAGGTCTCGAGCAAGCCGGGAAGCTGCATCCGCTGCAACAGGCATTTTGGGATCAGCATGGTCTCCAATGCGGGTACTGCACGCCGGGCATGCTGATGACGTGCGTCGCATTCCTCAAACACAATCCCAAACCGAGCGAAGCCGAAATCCGTGAGGGTATCTCCGGGAATCTGTGCCGTTGCACCGGCTATCAAAACATCGTCAAGGCCGTGCAGCAAGCCGCTGGGGCAGAGACGGCAGAGGCGGTAGCATCATGACGTCGACCGTGAAACTGCCCGAGCGCCACTCGATCGGTCAGTCGATGAAGCGCAAAGAAGATCCGCGCTTCATTCGCGGCAAGGGCCGCTATCTCGACGACATCGTGTTGCCGCACATGCTCTATCTCGCGCTCGTGCACAGTCCGTATCCGCACGCGCGCATCACGAAGATCAACAAGGATCCGGCGATGGCGGTTCCCGGCGTGAAAGCGGTGATCACCGGCGAGGATTTGGTCGCCGCCAAACTCGGCTGGCTCCCGACCTTCCACGGCTTCGACAGTCAGATGGTACTTGCGATCGGAAAAGCGCTCTACCAATATCAAGAGGTTGCCGGCGTCATCGCAACCTCGCGCGAAGCGGCCGCCGACGGCGCCGAACTGGTCGAGGTTGACTACGAGCCGCTCGATCCGGTGGTCGATCCCTATCAAGCCAAACTCGACAAAATCATTCTGCGCGACGACCGCGAGGCAAAAACCAATCACATCTATCATTGGGAGGTCGGCGAGCGCGAGAAAACCGACGCCGCAATCGCCAATTCCGACGTCAAGATCAAGCAACGCATCCTCTCCCCGCGCTGTCATCCCGCGCCGCTCGAACCGTGCGGCTGCGTCTCGGACATGAATACCGCAACCGGACGTCTCACGGTCTACATGACCTCGCAGGCACCGCACGTGCACCGTACCGCGTTTTCGCTGGTTACAGGTATTCCGGAAGACAAGATTCACGTGATCTCGCCGGACGTCGGCGGCGGGTTCGGCAACAA
>PMUE01000304.1 GCA_003167055.1 Vulcanimicrobiota bacterium
GTATCTTCAAAAAGACGATCAGAGAGGTCCCCGTGCATGGCGGCTATTATTGGGCGTGGTGACGGGACGCCCCTAAGGCGCGGGCGACGCGCCTACGGGTTGGCTCACGGTCCGGATGATGTGCGGAATTACGACCACGTACAGATCCGTTTTTTGCGACGAGTTGTCGATGTGCTGAAATAGCGTGCCGATGAGCGGCAAGTCTCCGATGAACGGGAGCTTCGCCAGGCTGCGCAATTCGGTGGTCTGCAGCAATCCACCAATAACAAAAGGCTGTCCGTCCTTCACGGTCGCAATCGTGCTCGCCGTTCGTTGGCTGATCTCCGGTATGCCCTGAACGTACCCTTCGACACTCCNNCGAATCCATCCGACGACACGCGGGGGGCTATCTGCAGGTCGACGCCGACGTTCACGTAGTTCACTTGCTGCGACGTCAACGCGCTCGATCCGGTCACGACGACCGAGGTAATGATTGGGATTGCGTCACCGGTGAGAATCGAAGCCTGTTGACCACTCTCGGCCAAGATGCGCGGGCGTGACAGTATGCGCCCGTTGCCTTTATCGATCTCCGCATAGAGTTGCGCGGCAAGCGTAACGGTACTCGGCGTGGTGGTGACACCACCAATGTTACTCGTGCTGTTTGACGGAATCGTCAAACTTCCCGACGCGACGAGCTGATTGCCGCCCGGAGCGAAGTCGATGCCGACGTTCTTTGCGGCATTCTCATTGAGCTCTAGAATCTCAGTCTCGAGCAGTACGCTATCGACCGGAATATCGATGGTGGCGATGAACGCGCGCAATTGTTCCACGAGGCCAGGAGGGCCGGTAAGAATGATTGCATTCAAGCGGCGATCGACGGCGACGTTGTCGCTGACCCGTTGCCCTAGGCCTTGCTCGCCCCCCGACGGGTTCGAGGGAAAACTCTGTGTCGGCGCGGAGGCCTGAACGCCGCCAAAGCCGCCACCTGAGCCCATGGCTGTTGAGCCAATGTTGGCCGTTTGCGGCTGGAACGTATCGTTCGAGGGAACGTTGGCGCCGAGCACGAGCAGGCCGGCGACTTCGCTGATGTCCGCGTATTTCAGCGGAACGACTTGCGTAACGACTCCGAGTGCTTGAGCCGGCGGCGAGGGCGTCGCAGCCGGTAGCTCCGGACCTGACGCCGCGCTTGTCGCTGGGGCGGACCCAACGTCGACAACCAGCTGCGCGCCGACCGTCCGAATGCGAAGCGCTGAACTGCCTCGCAGATGGAATGCGACGCCGACGAGCGTGGTCGTTTGCTGGACGGAAACGCTGGTGATCGGACCAACGCCGGTAAACGACGGCGGCAAGTCCGTCGCGAGCTGGCAGTTTTGAATGACGAGCGATGCTTCCGGCGTTCCCTGACCGCTCACCTGGTACGTCGGTGTGCCGCCGACGAAGGTGAGCGTTACGGTTGCGCCTCCTTTCGGCGCAGCCTGAATACCGATCTTATCGAGCGTCGGTACCGCAGCCATAAGCCGCGCCGGCGTCACCAGCGCGACGAGAACGACCGCAGCCAGGCACAAGAATCTACTAACGAAGCGCATCGGGTGGCGGTTGCCACATGTCGTTGGAACTGAACTTCACCAGGATCGGGAACAGGACGACGCTCGCAACCCTCGCGCCGTACGGGACCTGTGTTTGCGTGCACAACCAATAGGCATCGCCAACCGGAACCACGCCGGGCTTCGCATCCGGATCAGGTGCGCGTACGACCGTGTCTTGCACCGTGTCGAATCCGAGCTCTTTGCCGGCGGCGCTCATGTAACGCCGCTCGAAACGAATCGACGTGATATTCTCGCGTGCAACGTTGCGATAGCGCACGCAGGCCGAATTCACGGCAAGTGGCTTGCCATCCGCATCTTGGTGAAGATTGACCGAAGCCGCGTCGATAACGACCGGCGCACCCGCAAACGAAACCACTGCCACCGAACGCGTACCCTCGTCGTAGCCTGGCGGCGGAGCACTGTCATCGGCTGCGGCCATCGTCATCGTCACCGCAAAACAGCCGGCGAAAAGTGCCGGAAACGAACTGTGCAATCTGAGCAACATGAAACCCACCATCACTCCCTCACGATTGTGTGGGGCCGGCTCGCCCGATCTTGTCGTCCGAATACACGGTGAACCAAGCCGCATGGTCCGGTCCGAAGGTGATTCCGCCGGGCTTATCCAGCCCTCCGAGTTGATATTCTTGCATCGCACCCGTCGTCGTCACGTGGGCGACGACGCTGGGCTCGATTGCGGTGAACCAGAGATCACCGCCGGGGCCGCCGGTAATGGCGCCGGGCGAGCCGAGCGCGATCTGGTATGTTGCGATCTGTCCGGACGGAGTAATGCGCCCAATTCGACGGCTTCGCGGCTCCGTGAACCACAGCGCTCCATCTGGTCCGGAGGTTATGCCGTACACATCGTCGGCGTGATCTGTAGGTAGCGAGTATTCGCGTATTGCTCCCGAGACTGAAATTCTTCCAATCGCGTCCCGCCCGCGATCGGTGAACCAAAGCGCGCGATCCGACCCGGCAGCAATGTTTTGCGGTGTCGCGTTTGGCTTATCGACGTGAAAGATCGCAACTGCGCCGCGCGTACTGATCCGGCCAATCGCTCCGGCGAGCGGCTCGGTAAACCACAACGCGCCGTCGGAGCCGGCGACGATACCAGCCGGCCTATCGTTTGAAGCGGTGCCAACGCGAAAGAGTGAAATCGCGCCGCTGGTGGTGATTCGGCCGATCGCGTGGTCGTTCGGTATCGTGAACCACATCGCGCCGTCCGGCCCAATAGTTATGCTCCCGGGTTTGGCACCGGTGTCGGGAATTTTGTATTCGGTGATCCTACCTGATTGTGTGATCCGCCCGATTCCGTGGCCGTGAAACTCCGTGAACCACATCGCGCCGTCAGGACCGCGCGTAATCCCGCCGGGCCAACGATCCCCGCCGGCTTCGGCGATCGCAAACTCGCGAATCCCGATGGGAGTGTGTTGTTGCCCGCACGCGGGAACAAATGCCGCAAGCAACGCGAGTGCGAGCGTTGAAGGGCGGAGCCCGCCTCCCCGGAGGAGACGGGCTCCAAGTTGGGTTCGCTTACCAGTGTCCACTTGACGTCGGCGTGAACTTTTGCACACGCTTACCGGTGTCCACTTCACCTTCGTAGTAGTTACCGTATGAATCAACGTCGGCAACGTGAACCCAGTGGAAGTATCCGGCGTTTCTGCCGTTATGTCCAAAGCCGCCCACAAGCGGACACGCCGAGCTTGGCGTCGTTGTGCCGGTTGTCTGTGACGGTATCGGCAAGTACGCGCGGACAATGTTGTTCGTGCCGTCGGCACTTAGCATCACACGATTGCTGCCGCGCGGGTAGAACTTCGTGTCCCAGGTCGATCCCGGCCCGAGCGTTGACTGGGCAAAGTAGCATTGGCCAATGTAGGCGCCTGCCGGAGTAAATACTTGTACGCGATCGTTAACACGGTCGCATACCCATATGTACCCGGTGACCGGATCTTTCGTTACGCAGTGCACCGGATTGGCGAAATGATACGACGGGTGGCCGGCGGTGTAGGTGAATGCCGGGTAGGTCGCTTGCAACGGCGGGATGACGCCGAAGCCGGTCGTCACTGCACCGCTGGTAGCGGTTACGCCGAACGCACCCCAGGCCCGTTTGAACTTGCCGGTCGTCGCATTAAATACGACAATGCGATTGTTGCCGTATCCGTCTGCCACGTACAGTTCGTTGTTCGGCACGTCAACGTAGAACATCGCCGCCTTGCAAACGTCGAGCGTGTCCAGATTCGAACAGGTTGTTCCCGGCGTTCCAATCTGCATGACGAACGTGCCATTTCGGGTGAACTTGAGGATCTGCCGATCTCCGCTCGCGTTTCCGGTAATCCAGACGTAGCCTGCATCATCGGCAAAGATGCCGTGCTCGCCTTTGACATAATTGTAGTTGGTTGGCTCGGGATTATTGGGGTTGCGTCCCGGAACCGTGGTGCCCGGTGCGCAGCACGTGATATTCTCGATCGGTCCCCATGCATTGAGCAAATTGCCGTTGGTGTCGAATTCGAGCACCGGCGGCGCGGGGTAACAGCAGATTGCGGCCTGCGGGCTTTGGGCGGCATCGAGTTCATCAGAAGTGTCGGAATAAGGCCGCTGATAAACCCAGATGTCGTTCTCCTTGTCTACCGATAAGCCACCGACTTGCCCGATGATCCAATTATTTGGCAGTTCTTTTGGCCAAGTTGGATCGACGCCAAATCGCGGTTGACCATACGATCCAACTGCGGGAATGACGACAGAGGCGGTGACCGGTACGCGCGCAAGTGCAAACGCAATGAATAGCGCCGCTGCAATAATCGCACTCGCGGGAACCGCGAGCTTAGCGGCGCGTGGCCATATCTTCATGGTGGAGCTCCTAACATCTCGTTGAAATTTCAGGACGTCCGTTTAGAAAAACCAGGCAACCGACAGCATTCGCCGTGCAGGTGCCGTCGGGGTATTTAGTATAGAAGTTCGTATAAAACGGCGTAAGCCGGATGCGCATCATATGAGAAAAAGTGATAGCTAACGGGTGATGGCTAATGATGCACACTGATAGAATGCGCGGGGAGCTCGCAGCGCTTTTGCGATCGCATCGAGAGGCGCTGCAGCCCGAGGACCTTGGTTTTTCTCGCGGAAAACGCAGGCGATCGCGTGGGCTGCGACGCGAAGAAGTTGCGAGCTTAGCCGATGTCAGTACCTCTTGGTACATGTGGCTCGAACAAGGGCGCGACATTCAGCCTTCTCTACACAGCCTGCTCCGTGTCGCGCGCGCGCTTCAATTATCGGATAGTGAGTGGCTCTACGCATCACTTCTTGCGGGCTTCGGTAAGGCCGTTCAAACGTGTGAAGGTTCCGACGAGGTGCTGTCGCTTGCTTCGATTCAGCGAACGCTCGATGCATTTTTGGGAGTGCCCGCCGCGTTGTTCAACAGCCGGTTTGAAATCTTGAGCTCCAACGCGGCCGCTCGTGCCGTCTACGGAAGTGACGTTGCTCACGGTGATAAGTGGGAGCGCAACGCGCTTTGGCGGTTCTTCACGGATCCGGTTCGCCGTCAAATGTACCCGGATAGTCTCATGGACCGCGGCATCCGGAATCTCATTGGAGCGTTGCGACTAAACTGGGCAAATGCCGACGACGGCGGAACGGCCATACAAGAACTCGTCGACCAACTGCGCAGCGACAGCGCCGAGTTCGACCTCTTGTGGAGGCGACGCGAAGTCGCGAAGCTTTCGACCGTTCCTGGATGCGTGCGCCCTGTAGGGTCCAAGACCGCCATCAGCATCGCGTACACGCGGCTCTCGATTCCCAATGCGCCGCAATACATCGTAGCCGTGCTCGTACCAGCCGATTCGGTATCCGCGATCGCGCTAGAGCGGCATCTGAATCGGGTGGGCTGATTCATTATTCTAAGGAAGAATGCCAAGCTCAATTGCGATCTACGAATCGCCCGTGGCCCCGCTACTTTTGTGGCCGGGAGAGGCTGGTTGACGCTAAGAGTGAATTTCTTGGCCGTGATGCATTCGTTTCTTATCGCTGCGCTCGCGTACGGCTTTCTCGTCATCCACGGTACGAGTGCACAGGTCACGCCCGTAGTCCATCCGCTCTCGGGGCCGTGCGTCACGAACGCTGCGGGGCAGAACATTTGCTCTGGCTCTGGAAGCTGGATCGTCCTTACGAGTACGGGTGGAGGGCGCGCGAAGGCATATTGCCAGATCGCGATGTGGCCCTCCGGCAAGGGCGACGTCTGGGAATCGCGCGTCACGCTCAACATCGACGGCGTGTGTTCACTGCACTGGGCCAAGCCAAACGTGCTGGACGTAACGATCAAGAACTAGGTTCGGATGGCGTGTCCCGTTTTCGGCTATCTAAAGACTTTTTGATCTCGAACCGCGTACTCTGAGTACCATGATTGCGATTCTGCTCGCGGCGCTGCTTGCTGCTGCCCCCTCGGCGTCCCCGTCGGCGACGCCCTCCCCGGTCCCGACGGCAAAACCCATCTACCAAAGCATGCAATGGCGTGAGATCGGCCCGGCGCTTCCGGGCGGCCGAGCGGCCAACGTCGCCGGCTCAGCCAAGAACCCGAACCTCTATTACGTCGCTGCGGCGGGCGGCGGGGTATGGAAGAGCACCGATGGCGGCGAGACCTGGAACGACGTCTTCGGAAAAGAGCCGGTCGCGTCGATCGGCGACGTGGTGATCGATCCGACCAACGACGAGACCGTGTGGGTCGCAACCGGTGAAGGCAATCCGCGCAACGACGTCATTCCAGGAGCCGGCGTCTACAAGTCGACGAATGGCGGCAAGGACTGGACCGCGATGGGCTTGGAGAAGACGCGAACGATCACGCGTTTGCTCGTGGATCCAAAGAATCCCAATCACGTGCTGGTCGCCGCGCTCGGCGATACGTTCGCACCGAGTGAAGATCGCGGCGTCTACGTGACCGACGACGGCGGCAAGACGTGGACGAAGACGTTGTACGTCGGTACCCAAAGCGGCGCTTCGGATCTCGCCATGGATCCAAACGATCCCAACATCGTGTACGCGGGCATGTGGCATTTCCAACGGCGGCCGTGGACGACCGAGAGTGGCGGCGCCGACGATGGACTCTACAAATCAACCGACGGCGGCAAGACGTGGAAGCAACTCACCGGACACGGTCTACCCGACGGCACGCTCGGACGCATTGGTCTCGCGGTCGCGCCGAGCAATCCCAAGCGCGTGTACGCGACGATCGAAGCATCGAAGGGCGTCCTCTGGCGTTCCGATGACGCAGGCGCCACTTGGACGCTGGTGAGCAGTGAGTCGCTGGTGAACCAGCGGCCGTTCTACTTCTCGCATCTCGCGGTCGATCCGAGTAATCCCGATCATGTCTTCGGCATTTCGGTGGTGCTCGTCTCGTCACGCGATGGTGGAAAGACTTTCCGGCCGTTGCTCAACGGGCCGCACGGCGATTTTCACGGCATGTGGATCGCACCCAATGATCCCAAACGCCTGATCGTCGCCGAAGACGGCGGCGTCGGCGTTTCGCACGACGGCGGCGCGTCATGGTTCTTCGATCGCAATCTGCCGATCGGCGAAGTCTATCACGTCGGGGTCGGTGCAACCGGCAATCCGTATTGGGTTTGCGGCGGCTGGCAAGACAACAACGCCTGGTGCGGGCCGAGCAATTCACTCGATCCGTCGGGAATTCAAAACAAGCACTGGATCAACGTCAATGGCGGCGACGGCGAATGGGCCATTCCCGACCCGCTCGATTCAAATATCTTTTGGTCCGATGCGCAAGGTGGATTTGTGGTCGTCTTTGACAAGACGAATAACGACGCATACCTGGCGCTACCGTACATCCCATTGACCGGCGAACAGTTCGATCTGCGCACGGCGAAATATCGTTTCAATTGGGACTCGCCGATTGCGTTTGCGCCGTGGGACGGGCATATTGCGTGGCTCGGCGGCAACGTGATTTTTCAAACGAAAGATCGGGGACGTCATTGGAGCGTCATCAGTCCGGACCTGACGCTCAATGAGAAAGCGCATCAGGCGCCGCCGGGTGGGCCGATTACGCACGACGTCTCGAGCGCCGAAAACTACAACACGATCCTCGACATCGAAGGCTCGAGCCTGCGCAAAGGCGAGATCTGGGCCGGCACCGACGACGGCCAAGTGCAGTACACACTCGACGGCGGATTGCACTGGAAAAACGTCACGCCGCCGGGCGTAGCTGACCACGGCGAGGCGGAGACCGTGGCGCCCTCGACGACCGCCGACGGCACCGTGTTCGTAAGCATCGATCGCCATCTGATGGGCGACTATGTGCCGTACGTGCTCGTCACGCACGACTTCGGAAAGACCTGGAGCAACATCGGTAAGAATCTCCCGGCGGGTACGTGGTATGCGCGTTCGGTTCGTCAAGATCTTCACAACGCAAATATCGTCTACGCCGGAACGGAAACCGGCATGTTCATTTCCTGCGACACCGGCACGTCGTGGCACGACTTCAAGAACAATCTGCCGACGGCTGCGGTTCGCGATATTCGCTACCAGTCGACCTGGGATGACATGGTCATTGCAACCCACGGACGGGCGCTGTACGTCATGGACGACTTGCGACCGCTCCAGATGGAGGCGTGTTCCACGCCGGCACAACCGTTTGTCGTCGGCCCGCGCGTGTCGTATCAATACAATCTCCACGGCAACGACGAGGGCATCTATACCGACTACGGCGCGAGCAATCCCGAGTACGGTTCTGTCTTTTGGTACTATCAGCCGACACCGGGCGCGCAAGCACCGGTCCTGCAGATTCTCGACCACGGACGCGTGATTCGAACGCTGCAAGGCAATCGCGAACCATCGCCGTTCGCGCCGCCTTCAGCCGATAGCAAGCCGAAGCCGATGATTCCCAACGGCGCGGGTCTGCAATCGTTCACGTGGGACTATGCTGTCGACGGGCCGGTGAAATGGAACGGCGCCGGCAAGTTCTTCAAGGGTCCGAACGCGGGTGCGTCGGTGCCTCCGGGAGCCTACGGGTATCGCATGACCGTCGACGGCAAGACGTTCAGCGGAACCTTCGTCGTGAAAGCCGATCCCTCAACGCATTTCACCCAAGCGGAACTGGTCGCTTCGTACAACTTCTCGAATCGCATCTTCGCCAAGCTCTCGCAACTCGACGTGGCGCTCAATAGCCTCGACGACGTGCGCGCGGCGCTCACGAAGAAGAACGATACGGCGGGATTGCAGCAGCTGCAAGACATGCAAGATCAACTCACCGCAAATTATCAGGGCTTTGAAGACTTCGTTCAGCGCTCGGGTAAGTTGCGCGAGGATCTGATGAGCGTGGCCGGCGCCGGCTTGATCACACCGGCGGTGTTGGATTCGGAACGACGGATGGATGCGGAATGGGCGACCGACGCGCGAGCGTTCAACGCCTACATTCAGACGCTCCCAGCGGATGTTCCGAGACCGAAGCCGTTGCCGCTGTAGTGAGAAACGTAACAGACC
>PMUE01000182.1 GCA_003167055.1 Vulcanimicrobiota bacterium
CTCGAACGGATCGCGCCGCATGCTTACGATATGCGGCAGCCGAAGCTTGACGAACGGTTCGGCCCACTGCGACATCGTGTTGGCCCGCTGCAGAGCGAGATTCATTTTCCAATCGCCGACGCGCACCGCGATGACGTCGCCGTCGTCGCTGAAGTAGCCCAAGGCGTTCCTTGGACTCTCCTTCACCTCTCCGGTGAAATACGGGATCATATTGTAGCCGTCGAGATGGACGTTGTACTTTTTGCCGCCGACCGTCGTGCCCTTGAGGAGTTGCTCGGTAATGTTGGGGTTGCCCGCCGCCGCCAGGAACGTCGGAAACATATCGATGTGAGATACGATTCCGTTGAAGACGCTTCCGGGCTTGATCTTCCCCGGCCAGCGAATGAACGATGGCACGCGCCAGCCGCCTTCCCAGTTTGAGTCCTTCTGTCCGCGGAACGGCGTGTTGGCGCCGTCGGGCCAGGTGTCGTTCTCGGGACCGTTGTCGGTCGAGTACATCACGATCGTGTTGTCGGCGATCCCCAACTCGTCGAGTTTGTTGAGCATCATGCCGATCTGCTCGTCGTGCACGACCATGCGATCGCTGTACGGATCTTGACCGCTCTTCCCAATGTTCTTTTCCGCGACGTGGGTGCGGAAGTGCATTGCCGTCGAGTTGTACCACATGAAGAATGGTTGATCGGCCTTGGCCTGCTTTTCCATCCACGCGAGTGCCGCCGAGGTGATCTCCTCGTCGATCGTCTCCATGCGCTTCTTGGTGAGCGGACCGGTGTCTGTGATGGTCTGCTTGCCGACTTTTCCAAAACGCGGATCGACGGTCGCATCGTCCTTGTCGGTCGCAAAGCAATGGAGCACGCCGCGCGGCCCGAACGCCGCCTTGAACTTGGGATCCTTCGGATAGTCAGGCAGTTCGGGCTCTTCTTCGGCGTTGAGGTGGTAGAGGTTGCCGAAGAATTCATCGAAGCCGTGCACGGTCGGCAGAAACTCGTTGCGGTCGCCGAGGTGGTTCTTGCCGAACTGACCCGTCGCGTAGCCGAGTGGCTTGAGCGCTTCAGCGATGGTTGGGTCTTCCTTTTGAAGACCGACGGTGGCGCCGGGCATACCGACCTTGGTGAGGCCGGTGCGAATCGGATTTTGTCCGGTTATGAAGCAGGCGCGGCCTGCGGTGCAGCTTTGCTGTGAGTAGTAATCGGTGAACAGGCCGCCCTCGTTGGCGACGCGGTCGATGTTGGGCGTCCGGTAGCCCATCATCCCGTTGCTGAACTTGCTGATGTTCCAGATCCCAATATCATCACCCCAGAGGATGAGGATATTCGGTTTTTTCGCTGGCATAGTTGTGTACACTCCCTCTTAGCGCGTTCCTCGATGGTAGGCCCAAAGCGCGCGGCACTCGTGCGCCCGTCCAGGACGCCGCCAGGGTCAGCGCCCGGCCGTCACCAATAGGGGCTGTGCCGCGGAGAGGTGGCAGAGTGGTTTAATGCAGCGGTCTTGAAAACCGCAGAACGTGAAAGCGTTCCGTGGGTTCGAAACCCACCCTCTCCTTGGAATCTTTGCTCGCGAGAGCGGAGGCGTGGAACATGCAAACCGCGCAGGACTTTCGAGACGGCAAGTTGCTGCGGATCTTCGTCGATGAAGCCGACCGGCGTGGATTGCAGCCGGCCTACACCGCGATAGTGGAGTTTCTCAGGAAGCGCGGCGTCGCGGGCGCAACCGTCTTTCGTGGGATCGAAGGCTTCGGCGGCCACGGCGAGGTGCACATGGCGAAAGTCTTTTCGTGGCTGCCGAACCTGCCGATCCTCATTGAAGTCGTCGACGACTGGCCGGTGCTCGAACCGCTGATCGCGGAGCTGGAAGTGATGATCGGCGAAGGGCTGCTCACGATCGAAGCTGCGCAGTATTTGCGGCTCTCGAAAGCGAAAGCCTGAGGAAACCAACGGGATGGAGCTCCCGTGGATTCAGCGAGCTGAATCTTGAACCGCCGCAAGGCTGATGGCTCCTGTCAGTAGCACGAACGCTTGTGACGGGGGTTTTTCTTTTGTCTGAACGGATTACGGGGAAGTTGCTGCGCATCTTCATCGACGAGGATGACCGCCACGACGGCAAGCCGCTGTACATGGCCATCGTCGAGGCACTCAAAGCGGCAGGCTTTACCGGTGCGACGGTGCTCAAAGGCATCGAAGGGTACGGCGTTCACAACACCGTCCACGCCGCGCGAACCTTCGACCTCTCGACCAACCTGCCGATTCTCATCGAGGTCATCGAGGAAGAAGCCAAGGTCCTCGCCTTTCTGCCGTCGTTGCGCGCGATGATTCCTGAGGGATTGATCACACTTGAAAACCTCGAGCTGATGCGCATCTCGCGAGGGCCGTCATGATCGAGTGGCGCGCAGTTGTCGCGGTCGCGATCGGCGCGGCGATCGGCGGCGTGCTGCGCTACGTCGTCGGCCAGCTTTTCCTACAGCGCTTCGGCCCGGGCTTTCCCTACGGCACGCTCTTTATCAATGTCAGCGGCAGCCTGTGCATCGGCATCGTCGCACAACTGGCTGCGACGCGCGCCTTCGGCATGACGCCGTTCACGCGCGTGTTGCTCGCCACCGGCGTGCTCGGCGGCTACACCACCTTCTCGACGTTCTCGCTCGACGCCATCACGCTGTTCGATGAGAGCGTGTTTCCAGCGCTGCTCTATGTGGCGTCCTCGGTGGTGCTGGGATTCGCGGCTGCGGCCGCCGGCGTCGTGCTCGCGCGTCTCGCGGCCCGCTAGGAGAAGCAATGCACATCATCGACAACGGCAACATGTACATGGTCGCCGCAGTGTGGATGCTGCTTGCGGCACTGAGCGCGGGCCTGGCGATCCGCTTCAAAATGGCCGCCGCGCTGGTGGAGATTCTCATCGGCATCCTGGCCGGGAACTTCATTGGGCTGCATACGAACACGTGGATCGATTTTCTCGCCGGCTTCGGCAGCATTCTGTTGACGTATCTGGCGGGCGCGGAGATCGACCCGGTGGTGCTTCGTGCGCAGATTGTGCCCGCGACCGTGCTCGGCGCCGCCTCGTTCGGCGCGCCGTTCGTAGCGGCTGGACTGTATGCATATTTCTTTGCGCACTGGTCGCTCGACGGGTCGAAGATCGCCGGCATCGCGATGTCGACGACGTCGGTCGCCGTCGTGTACGCGGTGATGGTGGAGTCGGGGCTTGCCGGGCGGCAATTCGGGCAACTCATTTTGGCCGCGTGCTTTTTCACCGATCTCGGAACCGTCGTCGCGCTCGGATTGCTCTTTGCCAATTACAATATCTGGCTCGTATTGCTCGTCGTGTCGATCGTGATCAGCATGCTTGTCGTGCCGAAGATCCTGCCCATCGTCTTCGAGCGCACGCGCGGCTACGTGAGCGAGCCCGGGTTGCGTATCCTCTTTGCGATCATCTTTCTGCTGAGCGCAATCGCCGTGTACGCCAAGAGCGAGGGCGTGCTGCCGGCATACTTTCTCGGGCTCGCGTGCGCCGGGATGATGATTGCGCATCCAGATATCAAGCGCCGCTTGCAGACGATGGCGATGACGCTGCTCACGCCGTTCTACTTCCTCAAGGCCGGCACGTACGTTTCGCTACGCGACGCATGGCAGGGCTTCGGGCTGATCGGCGCGTTTTTTGCAGTCAAGGTCATCGCCAAGATTCTGGGTGTGCTTCCCCTGGCGCGCGCCTTCAAGTTCGGGCAGCGCGACGCGAACTATCTCACGCTGATGATGGCGACCGGCCTCACCTTCGGCACGATTTCGAGCCTCTATGGTCTGACTCATCACTACATCGATCAAGCGCAATACACCGCCCTCGTAACGGTGGTGATCCTCACCGCATTGGTTCCGACGATCGTCGCTCAGGCGCTCTTCAAGCCCAGGGAAGACCCGCAAGAGATGGAATCGGAGGTGCCGTGATTGTGCGTCTGCATGTCAAGCCCGGCTCCGCTAAACTCGGGTTCTCGCGCGAAGGCTCGGAGCTGGTGCTTCGGGTTCGTGAGAAAGCGATCGAGGGTGCTGCGAATGATGCGTGCGTCAAAGCCATTGCAACGGCGCTCGGCATTGCGCCATCGCGAGTCTCGTTGATTCAGGGAGCGAGCAGCCGGTACAAGAGCTTCAATGTCATAGGCATCGGCTCGACGGAGCTCGACGCGATCGGTTAGAGATGCTCGCGTCCGGCCGGCATCTCGAGATACTGGAGCGGACCGATCGGTACGATGCGCGTCGGGTTGATGTCGTCGTGCGTGTAATAATAGTGCCGCTTGATGTGATCGAAATCGACGGTCTGCGCCACGCCAGGATATTGATAGAGATCGCGTAGGTAGCCGTAGAGATTCGGGTAGTCGACGATGCGCCGCAGGTTGCATTTGAAGTGGCTGTAGTACACCGGATCGAAACGAATCAGCGTCACGAACGCGCGCCAATCGGTCTCGACCGGCTTCTTGCCGAACAAGAAGCGCCGCGTCGCAAGCCGTTCCTCGAGGCGATCCAGCATCGCGAAGACGCGATAGGCGGCTTCTTCGTAGGCGGTCTGACTCGTCGCAAATCCGGCTTGATAGACGCCGTCGTTGAGTTCGCGGAAGATCTCTTCGTTGAGCGCGTCGATCTCGGTGCGATATTCGGCCGGATAGAAATCCGGCTCGGGATCGCCGATCGCGTTGAATTCGGTTTCGAACATGCGCAAGATATCGTCGTCCGAGTTGCTGACGATGCGCTTGGTTTGCATGTCCCACAACACCGGCACGGTAATGCGACCGCGATACGTCGGATCGCTGAGCAGGTAGAGTTCGCTCAAGAAATGGGTGCCGTAGCGCCAACCGCGCTCGTCGCGAATCGGATCGACAACGGTCATCGGGATTGCTGCTTCGAGCCGCTTGAGCTTACGCATGATGATCGTGCGGTGCGCCCACGGGCAGGCAAGCGACACGAAAAGCTGATACCGCCCGGCGACGGCCGGAAAGCCGGTGTGGCCGTCAGCCGAAACCCAACCGCGAAAGCGATCTTCCTGGCGCACGAACCGTCCGTCCGGCGACTGCTCGTCGGGGAACTGTGCCTTCACCTGCGAATCCATACGCGTCCCAAAAGGAGGGGTGGTGGTAAAAGGATTCATCTTCGGCGTGTTGGCGACCATGGTGGTCGGGCTGCTCGTCGCGTACGTCGGGATCACGCAAGGGCTGTTGATCCCCGCCAACGCCGATGCCAAGCCCTCACATATGGAACGTTGGGCCGCATCGCGCTCGTTGGATGCGACGATCAAACGTGAAATGCCCACGCAATCGAACCCCATCCCACCGACCGACACCAATTATCTGGCCGCTATCAAGTTGTACGGCGAGAATTGTTCGGTGTGCCATGGTGTCCCGGGCGAACGGCCATCGTCGATTGCAATCGGTCTTTATCAGCACGCGCCGCAGCTCGCGCAGCACGGCGTCGAGGACGACGAGGACGGGGAAACCTTCTGGAAGATCAAGCATGGCATACGCATGACGGGGATGCCCGCGTTTACGCGGACGCTCGCAGACGACCAGATTTGGACGCTTGCGTTGTTCCTCAAACATATGGATAAGCTACCCGCTCGGCCGGAGCACGCGTGGAAAGCGCTGCGCGTTCCGGTCGCCTTAGCCCCGCGCTCCGCGCTGCCGTCGCCGCAGCCAGGCAGTACTTCTACCCGTTAAAGAGAAATCGTTTACCAAATGGATGTGACCCGCCTCGATCTGCGTGCTCTCCCCGTCTGGGAGAGGCCAGGAAAAATAGCTGAAATCTTCGATCGTTTGCCCATCGGGGGCACGTTCACGGTTCTCACCGACAACGAGCCCCGCGGGCTGGCCTTTCGCGTCGAACAGGTTCGACCGCACGAAGTGCTTTTCGATCATCGTCGCGTCGGCGAGCGTGAATGGACTGTTCGACTCACGCGGGTCGCCGCCGAAAGCGACGCGCCGTCGCCCGACGGCGTCCTCCGGCGCGCCGGCGTCTTTTCGACGCTGGACGAAAATGCCCGGATCGAGCTGGCGGGACAAGCGAGCTTGCATACAATTCGCCGCGGTCAGGCCGTCGTTACCGAGAACACCGAGTGGCCGTTTTTGGGGATCGTTTTCGAAGGCGTGCTCGCACTGACAACCGGCAACGGAAATGGGCGGCCGCGCATCTTCCTCGAGATGTTCCCGTACGAGCTCATTGGCGAGCTCGAGCTCTTTGATGAAGCGCCTTCGAGTGGCCGGGTGATCGCGCTGTCCAAGGTCGCGCGCTATCTTCGCCTACCGCGGCGTGCGCTGCTTGATGTCGCCGAACGCAATCCGCATGTTCTGCTGGCGATCGGCCGCGTGAACGCGCAGCGCCGACGCGATCATATGCAGGCACTGGCGACCCAAGCCACGATGCCGATCATCGCGCGTGTCGCGCACGTCCTCGTGCCCTACGCCATGCCCGAACGCGGGCTCAGCCCGGCGCGCGCACCGCTTCCGAACCTCACGCAGGCGCAAATCGCTGCGGCTGCCGGAACGGTCAAGGAGGTCGCGGCGCGGGCGATCGCGGAGTTGGAGCAGCGTGAACTGCTCAAGCGCGAGCGCGGCCATATCCGCTATCTCGATCGTCAGGGATTGCTGGATATGATCAAAGACGCTGGATGATCGGGACGTTCTTCCGCCACGGGAGCAACGCCATTTTGGCGCTGGGGATCGTGGGAGCGGTGGTTGCCTTCGTTATCGGCGCCGTGCCTTTCTCGCTCGTAGGAGCGTTGATCGGCGCGGCGGTCTTTTTTGTCTCGGAGTACACGACGCACCGCTTTCTCTTTCACGCACCGCCGTCGAAGATTCCGTTCGTGCTCAAGCTCCAACATAAACTTCACTACGATCATCACATTGATCCGCCACAAATCGACCTGCTCTTTTTGCCGTGGTGGTTCGTCGTGCCCACCGTCGTTGTCTACTACGCCGTCTTCCTCGTCGTCGTGCGCAGTCCGGCCCTCGCGGTCTCGCTCGCATTCGGAAGCGTATGCGCGCTGTTCTACTACGAGTGGGTCCACTACATCGCGCACATTCCGTTCAATCCGGTAACGCCATTTGGTCGCTACGTGAAGAAATACCATCTCTGGCATCACTTCAAGAACGAGCACTTCTGGTACGGCGTTACCAACCCGTCGATGGATTTTGCCGGGGCAACGTACCGTGATGTCGATAGCGTCGATCGCAGCACGACCGTGCGCGAAATCTGGCGCGGCATGTGAATTACGCCGTCCTCCTCGGCCTTTCGCTCTTTTTCGGATTTGCGTTCGAGGAATTCTTCGGCGGTGAACGGACGCCGGTACCCGGCGGGATACGCACGTTTCCCCTCATCTCGCTTGCGGGTGCGGCGCTTTACCTGATCGAGCCGCACTTTGCGCTCGCGTTTATCGCGGGCCTGTTCGTGCTTGGTGCCTGGGTCTATCTCTACATTCGCGCGGTGCTCGAGGGCGTGCGCGAGCCGGCTGATGGGCCTTTGATCGTTCCGACCTGCGTCTTGATCGCCTACGTGCTCGGCCCAATCGCGCTGACGCAGCCGCTGTGGATTGCGTTCGCCCTCATCGTGGGCACGGTGCTGCTCATGGGCTCGCGTGAATGGCTGCATGCACTGGTTGCCCGCGTGCCCAAACAAGAAGCGGTCACGGCCGGCCAATTTTTGCTGCTGGTCGGCGTCGTGTTACCGCTCCTGTACGGCGCACCGCCGATCCCGTACACGGGTATTACGCCGTTTAACGTGTGGCTTGCAGTCGTTGCCGTGTCGGCGCTTTCCTATGCCAGCTATTTGCTGCAGCGTTACGTGCTCCCGAGCAGCGGTGAGCTCGTCACCGCCGCGCTCGGCGGCNNACCGCGCACGACGAGGGTGTCACACCCAGCATCACCGCCGGCATCGTCGTGGCGACCGCGATGATGTACGTGCGCATCATCGTGGTCGTTGCGATCTTCAACATTGCGCTGATGCGCGCCATCCTGGTTCCAATGATCGCCCTGGCAATTGTCGCCGCCGCTATCGCCGCCGTCTTCGATCGGGTCGTTCCGCGCGCGCCGCACAAGCCATCGACTAATGTCCTTCCCATCAATCCGTTGCGGCTGGGCACGGCATTCATTTTCGCCGTTTTGTTGATCGTGATTTCGGTGCTCTCGAAGTGGGTGCAGGCGCATGCGGGCGCCCATGGTGTGCTAGCACTGGCGGCGGTCGTCGGCGTCACCGATATCGATCCGTTCGTCGTGAGTCTTGCGCAAGGCAGCGCCGCGACCATCGGCATCGCGATCTCGGCGATTGCGATCGTCATCGCCGCGTCATCGAACAATTTGCTTAAAGCGGTCTATACGCTTGCGTTCACGCGCCGTCGCGCGGCGGTGGTTCCGGCGTCGGCGCTGGGCGCGCTCTGCGCACTCGGTCTCGTTGTCGCCTGGATCATGGCGCGGTGAGTTCGTTTTTTCGGGATCTGCTCGAATCCGTCGGCCTGCGCAAGCGACAACCACCGAAAATCGGCCTGCGGCCGCATCGCGAGGTGAACGTGCCGCTCGGCATCGACGCTGCCTACGAGCGCGTGCTCGACGCATTCGTGCGCACCCTCGGCGCAAACGTGTATTTGAACGATCGCGTCGCGCACGTGATCGAAGCCGGCTTTGGATTGGTCAATGCCGAGCGCGTACGTGCAAGCCTTGAGAGCCACGGCGTGACCACGACCGTACACATCGAAGCGCAATACCGCGCCGGCGTTGCAACCCCACCGAGTTCGCGCTCCGTCGACGCGCTCGCCGACGCGTTGCAACGCTAGCTGATGCGGTCGAAGCCGGTGCAGGGGACGAGCGCGCGGGGAATTACGATAGACCCATCCGCCTGTTGGCCGTTCTCCAAGATCGCGAGCAGTGTGCGTCCGATTGCGAACGCCGATCCGTTGAGCGTGTGGACGTATTCGGGTTTGGCTTTCGGATCGCGGCGCATGCGGATCATCGCGCGGCGCGCTTGAAAATCAGTGCAGTTCGAACACGAGCTGATCTCGCGATACGCGTTTGCACTCGGCAGCCACACTTCGAGATCGTAGGTTTTGGCGCTGTTGAATCCGGTATCACCGGCGCAGAGCAGCATCGTGCGATGCGGCAGTTCTAGTTCTTGCAGCAGCGCTTCGGCATCGCCGGTCAGCCGATCGAGCGCATCGGACGAGGCCTCTGGCACGGCCAGCCAGACCAACTCGACTTTCTCGAACTGGTGCTGGCGAATGAGGCCCCGCGTATCTTTGCCCGCGGCGCCGGCTTCCTTGCGAAAACACGGCGTGTGTGCGGTGAGTTTGATCGGAAGCGCTGCTGCCTCGAGGATTTCGTCGCCGTGTAATGCGGTCAGCGGCACTTCGGCCGTCGGAATCATGAAGAGGCCGGCTTCGGGATCCGAAAACATCGCGTCGGAAAATTTGGTGAGCTGTCCCGTGCTCCACATCGTTTCACGCGTCACCAGCACCGGCGGCGCGATTTCTTCATAGCCGGCGCTCACCGCGCGGTCGAGAAAAAAGCGCGCGAGTGCGCGTTGTAATTGTGCGCCCTTGCCGCGCAGGATGCAGAAACGACTGCCGGAGAGCTTGGCGGCGCGTTCGAAATCGAGAATGCCCAGGGCTTCGCCGAGTTCGTAATGCGGCTTCGGCTCGAACGTGAACGCGCGCGGCGTGCCCCACGAACGCACGAGCACGTTTTCGTCCGTGCCGCTTCCGTCAGGTACCGAGTCGTCGAGCACATTGGGTGTGTTTTCGAGTAGCGCGCGCAGCGGCGACCCGGGCGCATCCGGCGCCAGCGCTTTAGCCTGCTCGTCGTACCCAGCGATCGAGGCCGAGATCGTATCGAGCTGCGGACGCAAGTCGCGTGCGGCGGCCGCCTTATCGGCTGCTTTGCCGATCCGCGCCGAAAGGAGATTCTTCTCAGCCTTTAGCCGCTCGGCATCGGCGAGCGCGGAGCGGTACTGCGCATCGAGACGCAGAACCTCATCCACGAACGAGGCGTCGATCCCACGGCGTCGTGCCGAATTACGAACACGATCCGGATCGCGTCGAACAAGAGCAATATCGAGCATGGAACAGCGCGGCTTCGTCTTCATCGAAGAAAATCTTTTGTCGCCCGCGCAGGCGGTTGCGACATTCCTGGCCCGCGTGGCGGTGGCGCCCCGCGCGTTCGAACGCGTCCGGCTCGAAGATGCGTGCGGACGCATTTTGGCTGAACGCATCGTGGCTGATGCCGACTATCCGAGCGTTCCGCGCTCGGCGATGGACGGTTTTGCAATCGATGCGGCACGCGCGCCGGGGACCTTTTCGGTGGTTGGGGAGATCCTGATGGGGCATCCCTGGGGCGCGCTATTGCAGGCCGGCCAAACCGTGCGCATTCCGACCGGCGGCGTCGTTCCCGATGGTGCGGATGCGGTCGTACCGATCGAAGACGTGCAGCTTTCGGGCCAAAACGTCGCGGTTGAAGCGGCGCTCGACGCCGGGACAAACGTGAATCCGCGCGCCGGCGATATGCGTGCCGGCACACCGATCCTTGAGCCGGGAACGCGCATCGGCGGTCCGCAGATGGGCGTGCTCGCAACGCTTGGGATCACCGCCGTGCCGGTCTTTCCGCGACCGCGCATCGCGGTAATCTCGAGCGGCGACGAGCTGGTGCCGCCCGCCATGCATCCTGGCCCAGGCCAAGTGCGCGACTCGAACCGTCACGCGATCGCCGGCGCATTACAAGGTATGGGCGCGCAGCCCTTTCACGGCGCGACCGTGTCCGACGTCCCCGGGGCGCTCGAACGCGCGTTGCGCAAAGCGCTCGCCGAGGCCGACGCGGCGATCGTCACCGGCGGCTCGTCGGTCGGCGAGTTGGATCGCACGCCCGCCGCGATTGCGGCCCTCGGGACGCCGGGCGTGATCGTGCACGGCCTGCGCGTGAAGCCTGGGAAGCCCACCGTACTCGCCGCCGTCGGCTCGAAGCCGGTCATCGGCCTGCCGGGCAATCCGACCTCGGCGCTGGTCATCCTCGAGGCCGTGATCCGGCCGATCATCGCGGCGCTGGCCGGAGCCCCGCTGCTGGTTTCGACCGTCCTAGCGCGGCTGGGCTCACCGGCGCGATCGCGGCGGGGTTGGACCTGGTTCATCCCGGTCCGGCTCGAAGAGGACGGCGAGGGCTCGTTGGCCTGGCCTCTGCCGGTGCGTTCCTCGCTGGTGAGCCTTACGGCCCAAGCCGATGGATACATAGTCGTCCCTGAAGAAGCCGAAGACTTGGAGATGGGGTCGCGTGTTACGGTACACCGCTTCATCTAATTGTTTGGAGGTAAGGAAACGCCGGTGATTCGCCCTGCGCCCCTGGTTGAGGCGATCGAACCCATGACGCCGTTCATCGGCCCCGAAGAACTCATGCGCGAAACCGGCCGGAGTTCGCTCGTGCGTCTTGGCGCGAACGAGAGTGCCTTCGGTCCGTCGCCGCGTGCCGTCACGGCCATGGCCGCGGAGCTCGAACGGCTGGCCTGGTACGGCGATCCTGAATCGTACGAGCTGCGTGAAGCGCTGGCGCGAAAGCACGGCTGTCGCGTCGAAGAAGTGCTGGTCGGCGCAGGCATCGACGACCTCATGGGTTTGGCGGTGCGCGCCTTCGTTGCGCCCGGTGCTGCGGCGCTCACCACTCGCGGCTCGTATCCGACCCTCAACTATCACGTGAACGGCTACGGCGGCCGGCTCGTGTACGCGCACTATCGCACTGACGGCAGGCTCGATCTCGATGAACTCGTCACCGTCGCGACGCGCGAACGTGCTGCCCTGATCTATCTCGCCAATCCCGATAATCCGAGCGGTACCTTCGTCGACCGGAATGAAATGCAGCGGTTCTTTGAGGCGATGCCGCACGACGTGGTCTTTCTTCTCGACGAAGCCTACGCCGATTTCGTTGACGAATCGTCGTTGCTGCCAATGCACGTCGAGGATCGGCTCATTCGTACGCGGACGTTTTCGAAAGCCTACGGCCTTGCCGGCGCGCGCATCGGCTACGCTATCACGACCGAACGCGTCATCGGTATTCTGCAAAAGATTCGCTTGCACTACGGCGTCAACCGTAACGCCCAGATCGGCGCGCTCGCCTCACTGAGCGACGAGCCGTTCCGCCGTCACGTCGTCGAGTCGGTCGCGCAGGCGCGGGAGGACTACTACGCGCTGGGTCGTGAGCTTGGGCTCGGTTCGATCGAGTCATTCACAAACTTCGTGTGCATCGACCTCGGTGACCCGTCGCGTGCGACCGCAGTGATGAACGCACTATTGCGCGACCACGGGGTGTGGATTCGCAAGCCCGGCCTGCCGCCGCTCGATCGATACGTGCGGGTCAGCGCGGGAACCCCGCCGATGCGCGAAGCATTCGCCGCGGCGTTCCGCGACGTCGTAAGTGCGGTACCGAGCCTGCACGCATGAGATACGCAATCATTTCCGATGTGCACGGCAACATCGAATCACTCGAGCGCGCGTTTTCGTTGATGGATCCATCCGATGAAGTGCTGTGTCTTGGCGATATCGTGGGGTACGGACCGAACCCCAACGAGTGCATCGCGCTGTTGCGTACGCGCTTGCGGCATGCGGTCCTGGGGAATCACGATCTGGCGGCGCTCGAAAACTTCGGCGTCGAGTATTTCAACGATGCGGCGCGCGCCGCGATCGCCTGGACGCAGCGCGTGCTCAGCGACGAAAGCCGCGCGTGGCTCAACGGTCTTTCGTACGAAATTCGTTATCCCGAGTTCTTGATGGTGCACGGCGCACCGGTCAACTATTTCGAGTATATTTTGGACAAACGCACGGCGGCCAAGGCGTTTGCGCTGACCGATGCCCCGCTGGTTTTTATCGGTCACACCCACATCGCCGAATACTGGGCGCAAGAACCCGACGGCACCGTCGGTCATCGACACATGCAGCAGGGCGGCGTGCTCGAGTTCGAAGAGGGCCGGCGCTACATCGTCGACGTCGGCAGCATCGGGCAGCCGCGCGACCTCAATCCTGAAGCGTCGTTCGTCTTTTACGAGCCGCAGAAGCGCACGGTTGAGTGGGTGCGATATCCCTATCCGATTCAAGAAGTGCAAGAGAAGATTCACGAGGCCCATCTTCCCGAGTATTTGGCCATGCGATTGGAGTCGGGGCGGTGAGTGTGCCCATCGATGACGGCTACTGCTTTGCCTGTGGCCCGGAGAATCCGATCGGCTTGCGCCTGCGCTTCGAGCCCGAAGGCGACGGCGTCCGTGCGGAAACGACGCTGGCGGCGGAATTTCAAGGCTGGCAATCGGTCGCGCACGGCGGCATCGCGATGGCCCTTCTAGATGAAGCGATGGCGCACGCGGCCGGCGCCGCCGGTCACCGCGGTGTCACGGCGAGCATCAACGTGCGCTTTCGTAAGCCGGTGCCGATCGGCACGCCGATCGCAATTACCGGACGGGTTGCCTGGCAGCGCCGCAACGTGCTCGGACTCGAGGCGAAGCTGAGCGATGCCTCCGGCATGGTGCTGGCCGACGGCGAAGGCAAATTCGTCTCGATGGGCCCGCTCGACGCGGTCGATGACTATCGCGTTGGTCGCCGGTTGGAGTAATGGCTAAGTCCAAACAGTCTCGCATCGCCGTCAAAGAACAAGCCAAGAAGCACAACGAGCCGGCGATCGATAACCGCCGAGCGCGTCACGAATACCACATTCTCGATTCGCTCGAAGCCGGACTCGCACTGACCGGCACCGAGGTCAAGTCGATTCGCGCCGGCGGCGTGAGTATAAGCGAAGCGTATGCGCGGTTTCGCGACGGCGAGGCGTGGCTGATGAGCGTGCACATCCCGCCGTATAAGCAGGGCAGCTTTTCCAACGTCGACCCGAACCGCCCGCGCAAACTCTTGTTGCACAAAGACCAGATCGCGGACTTGCAATCGCGGGTGAAGGAGAAAGGTCTGACAATCGTGCCGCTGCGTATGTATTTTACGCGCGGCAAAGTCAAGGTGCAGCTCGGCGTCGCGCGGGGCAAGAAGATGTGGGACAAACGCGCCGATGTTGCCAAACGCGAAGTCGAACGCGAAATCGCCCGCAATGTGCGCTAATGCGCGGAGCTAAGCCGCAGGCGTCGATCGAGCAAAGCGTCGAGCGCGACGGCGCGATCCGACGCGGCGACCGGATTGCGGTTGCGTGCAGCGGCGGCGCCGATTCGGTCGCGCTGGTGCACGTGCTCGCATCGGTGCGCAAGCCGATGGATCTCGAGCTGACGCTCGCGCACGTGAACCACGGCACGCGTGAATCGGCGTGGCAGGACGAATGCGTGGTCTTGCGCGTGGCGGCGTCGTTCGGCTTGCCGGCCCACGTGGTCGCGCTCGACGACGGGCCTCGCGATGAGGCTGCCTTGCGCGACGCGCGCTACGGGGCGCTCGCGACCGTCGCGAAGGCAAGCGGAGCGAACGTGGTTGCTACCGCCCACCATCAAGAGGACCAGAGCGAGACGGTGTTGCTGGCACTCCTGCGCGGTGCCGGACCCGAGGGATTGGCGGGCATGCGCGCGCGTCGTCCGCTCGGCGACGGTCTCGACCTGGCGCGTCCACTCTTGCGCATCGCCGCCGGCGACCTGCGTCGCATGTGTCACGCGCACGCGCTTCCGTACGCGGTCGATCCGAGCAACGCCGATCGCGGATTGCGCCGCAACGCCTTGCGCGCAGCGCTGGCCGAGCTGCGACCGCTCTTTCCTGGGCTCGACGCGGCCGTTGCGCGAACCGCCGAGGTGCTCGCGCAGGAACGCTCCGCGACGCAGCGCGCCGACCTGCGTCGCGAGGTCCGCTCCGTTTTGGCCGCGCAAGAAGATTTGCGAGATGTCGATTTCGAACATGTCGAAGCAGCGGTGCGGGCGATCGAGCGCGGAGCATCCGGCCGCTTTCATATGAAGAAGGGCGTGGAGTTGCGAATCGACCGGGGCGCTATCGTGAGAAGCGGCGAGATGTCGTGATCAACATCGCAAACAGCTATGATAGCGCGATCGCGCGCGAACTATTCTCGGCCGGCGAAATTGCGGCGGCAATCGAGCGACTGGCCACGGCGATTGCGCAGGACCACAGCCGGCAGCCGCTGACCCTGGTCGGCGTCCTCAAGGGTGCGCTTTATGTCGCAGCCGATCTCGCGCGCGCCATTTCGGTGGTGCCCGACGGCCCCAGCGATATCAGCGTCGACTATATCTGCGTCTCGAGTTACGGCAATGCCGCCCGCTCGTCCGGGGAAGTAAGGCTCCTCAAGGATCTCGGCGATCCTGTGAGCGGCCGCAACGTCGTGATCGTCGAGGACATCGTCGACAATGGTCTCACCCTGCAGTACTTGCACGACTTGCTGGGACGCCGTAATCCCGCCTCGCTCAGTTCCTGCGTCTTGTTGGATAAGCCGTACCGGCGCCAGACCGACGTTCGGATTGACTACCGCGGGCTGGTTGCCCCGGACACCTTTATCGTAGGTTACGGGTTGGACTACCAAGAAAAGTTTAGATCCCTTCCTTATCTAGCGAAACTCCGGTCGCGGGCTTTCGAGGATCAAGGGACCGGACAGATAGGATAGGCACGTTGGGCAAACACGTCAGGTCGATCATCCTCGTCGTTTTCATTTTTATCGCAGTCATCTTCATCGTCGATAAGCTGGTCCTCAATCAGACGGCGGCGGCGAAGCTCGACTATTCGCAGTTCTACACCCAGATCGAAGCCGGGAACGTCAACAAGGTCAGCATCTCCGGTCACGACATCACATGCGAGCTCAAACGCGCCACCTCGGCGACCAGCGGCGACCAGAAGTTCACGACCTCGGTGCCCGACGACCGCGACCTCGTTCCCGAACTGCGCAAGCACAACGTCGACATCACGATCGACAACCCGCAGGCGACGCCGTTCCTCGGAATGGTCGTGCAGATCATTCCGTTCGGTCTCATGGCCTTGCTGTTGCTCTTCATCTTGCGCCAGGCGCAGAGCGGCGGGAGCCAGGCGCTCTCGTTCGGCCGCTCGCGGGCCAAGCTGCTCAGCGAGAACCGGCCGAAGGTCACCTTCGCCGACGTCGCCGGCGTCGATGAAGCGAAGGAAGAGCTCGGCGAGGTCGTCGAGTTCCTCAAGTATCC
>PMUE01000264.1 GCA_003167055.1 Vulcanimicrobiota bacterium
GCACTCATACGAATAATAAGCCCAATGACCACCGCGACCGACTCGTGTCGTTCCCGTGGATGGGCCGCGCGGGTCCGTTTGCATATCGCTTGAGTAATTGCCGGCGTAATCCCAGCACCACTCCCACACGTTTCCGGCCATGTCGTACAATCCGTAACCGTTAGGCGGAAAGGTTCCAACCGGCGACGTTCGTTCGTAGCCGTCCAGTGTAAGATTTTGCCAGGGAAAATCACCTTGCCAGGTGTTCGCCATAAATTTTCCGTCGAGCGTAAGATCATCGCCCCAAGAAAACACGGTCCCATCGAGTCCGCCGCGCGCTGCGTACTCCCACTCGGCTTCGCTCGGGATCGATTTATCGGCCCAGCGCGCGTAAGACTCGGCGTCTTCGAATGCGATATGGACGACCGGATGATCCTCAAGTCCGAAGACCGATGAAGAAGGCCCGAGTGGATGGCGCCATGATGTGCCGGGTGTCCATTCCCACCACTGCGACCAATCGCGCAAATCGACCGGACCTTTGGTCGCGCGAAACACCAGCGAGCCCGGTACGCACAATTCCTCGATCGCGCCGGGATATTGCGAGGGGTCGATCGGACGTTCGGCGACGGTGACATATCCCGTCTCGTCGACGAATCGCGCGAATTGGGCGTTCGTGACGGGATAAGGATCGATGGCAAAGCTTTCGACGCGAACGCGACGCAGCGGGCGCTCTTCTGGATAGAAATCCTGCGAACCCATCGTGAACTCGCCGCCCTCGATGCGTATCTGCTCGGCCGTCGTCAATATCCGTGCCATATCTGGGATTCTCCCAAACGCCCAAGACCGGCAAGCCCATGCTGTCCTGGACGAGGTTGCGGCGAGAGTCGGGGTTTGCGCTATGTGCCCTCTTCGTCTTGTGCGGTAAGCTGCCTGTGACCGTATTCCGAAAATCGTAACGCGCGTGCTCTTGGGGAGCCGCGGGTCGAGACGGTGTGCGTACGGGAGACCGACGCTACTTACGAACCTGGAGACAGATATGAAAAGAGTTATTCTTGCGATCAGCGCAGCGGTTTTCGGCTTGACGGTCGCAGTCGCACTCGCATTTGCGCCGATCGTGCAGCCATCGGCAGCCACGACCGCCTCAGCGCAAACGGTCGTTATCGATCAGAGCCCGGAGTGCGGCGCAATGGTTAACGGCCAATGGACGCCCAACGGACAATGCCGCGAATTCGCCGACTGCGGCGCATGGGCCAACGACGTGTGGTCGCCAAGTGGTACGTGCCAAAACGCGCATTTACGCCTGAGCGGCACGATAACCGCGGTGAACGGCTCGATGGTTACGATCCAACAGGCCGATCACTCGATCACTGTCAACGATAAGCCGGCGTTGCGCAACGAAATGAGCGGACGCGTCGCCGTCGGTCGTACGGTGACGATGCACGGTTACTGGAGAGACGGAGTGTTCTTCGCAACGCAGATCGACACGATCGAATAAGCAAAAACCTTGCGAAAACGTCGAGAGTGGATCGCTTAGGCGAGCCACTCTCATTTTCGTTTCTAGGGGGGATGTCGAGTGAGCCGTGCTATACGACACGTAGCCCGGGATAAGGGCGCTTGGAGGATAGCTTATGGAGATCAGCGCGCGCAATCAAATTCGAGGACGTGTGGTCGGCGTCCGCACCGGTGAAATCATGGGTGAGGTCGAGGTCGAAATCGAGGCCGCTACCATCACAGCCGCGATCACGGCGTCGTCGGTGCAGCGTCTGGGACTCAAGAACGGCGATCAGGTCACCGTCATCATCAAGTCAACCGAAGTGTTGATCGGAAAGTAAACGCGTGAAGGCGGTGCCATGAAATAACCGAAGCGCTTTGGGTACGGGCGGTAACCGGCTTTACCGTCGTCACCGCGCCCGCGTCTTAGAGGCCTTGTAAATGGGCGCGCGAGCGCAAGTGCGCTTCGTCAGCGAATAACGGCGAGGAGATGAGAAAATCCGCCGTCGCGCGATTACATGCAATGGGAACGTTATAAAGCACCGCAAGCCGGAGAAGCGCCTTGACATCGACGTCGTGCGGCTGCGTCGTCAACGGATCCCAAAAGAACACGATCAGATCCAACTGATGTTCGACCAGCATCGCGCCGACTTGTGCATCCCCTCCAAGTGGTCCCGAAAGCAAGAGATGGACGTTTAGCCCAGTCTTTTCGGCGATCAGGCCGCCGGTGGTTCCGGTGGCGNNTCAGGTCCTCTTTGCGCGCGTCGTGCGCAATCAGCGCGACGCGAGCTGCATTTGCCTGGAATGGCGCGTCCGAGCGTCGAATCGTGCTCATGACTGTACCTTATCGCCAGTACCTCAGCGTTGCCTAGGACTTAGGCGGCCAAAAGGGACCGATAGCATGTGCGAGCGGCCAGCGCGTAGTTCAGAAGAACGCGAGGAGAAGAGCGAACCACTCGGTGGAGATCCAACCTGTTGGCTGCATCTCGTCTGTCCAAGTTGTGGCGTGGTGTTCGACCAGAATCAGACCGAACACCGCCCCGACTGCGTCGAAGGGTCGTCGTCGTCGTAGCTATTCAGTGCGAAAAAGCCGTCAGTGTGCCGTTCTGGTCGGCGCAGTAGACGGTACCGCCGGCGACGACCGGAATCTGCCAATGGATTGGCCCGATCGCGGTACTGTTCGATAACCGTCGGCCGGTTTGCGCATCGAGCGCCAAGAGCCCGCTGCTCGTTGCAAGGAACAGCACGCCGTCACCGACCACCGGCGTGGCCGCCTCTCTTCCGAGTTCAAGCGCGGTGTTCCAGGCATTGACGAGACGGCTGACACGGTTCGTCGTAACGAGGCGGTATGCGTGCACACCGTCAGCGATTCCGATAAAGACGTAGGTCGTGCCGGTGCGATCGGTCCACACGCCCGGAATCGAAAAGAGCAACGAGTCAATGGTCATCGTCTGCAGCGGCGGATGCAATCCGTCGAGATGCGTTCGATCGAAGAGTCGCAAGACCGAATCCTTGCCGCCCTGTACGGCCATCAGTGGTGTTGCACTCTGCGGTTGACGCGGCAGCATCGACGGTGACGAGCTTCCAACATCTTTGTCCTCCGCCTCGAGGTCGTTGTAATTCGGCGGCGTCAGATATCCGAGCAGTTGCGTCGCATCGTCGCTGAGCGACAGGATCGAATCGCCGTAGTTTCCGGCGGCTGCATCAAACGGGCCATTCCCAGTGGCGACGTAGATGCGCCCACCCATGGACGCGTCCGGATCGACCACGACACCCGCGCGCGACCACATCCCGGCGCGTTGCCCGGCGCAGGTTTGCGGCTCGATCAACTCATGATGTGAACTGCAAAGCACGTTGAAGACGCGCTTGCTGCCGTCACTGAGACGAATCGCGACCACGTGACCGACGTATGGCGTCGCGTCGCCGATGTAACCGGATGTCTGGGCGTACAAATAGCCGTTGGCCACGTGGAGCGGCGAGGCGTTCTTTTCGGTCTGCGGAGCGAGCGTAAGCTGCTCGGGAAAACCGCCTTCGCGCACTTCGCGACCACTCACGGGATCGAGCCGGTGCACCATCCCGTCGACGCCAGGCGCGTAGAGGGCGTGCGTTGCCGGATCGTATGCGGGCACCGACGTGGTGATCTTGGGACCCTGCGTCGCGAACCGCCAGAGGATTCGCCCGCTTGTCGTGTCGACGGCATAGGTCGTGCCATCCGTCGCGGTGATGTAGAGCGAGTTACCGTAGACGAGGGGTGCGGTGTCGGCGACCGAGCCGAGCTTGATCTGCCATCGAACCCGCAGGTCCCCGACGTTACTCGGGGCGCTCGTGGCGCCCATGAAGACGAGCGCGAGAATGAGGGGCAAGAAGCTTCGCATCACTGCTTATTCGTACCCCATTCGGCCGGGACTTACGTTAGCTTCGGCGTGCTTCGCCCGCGCGGTAGCGGTACACGATGCGGCCCTTGCTCAGGTCGTACGGAGAAATTTCCACGTCGACGCGGTCGCCGGGAAGAATCTTGATGCGATGCCGTCGCAGACGTCCGGCAATGTGCGCCAGGATAGTGTGGCCATTGTCAAGCTCGACCGAGAAGGTCGTGCTGGGAAATACTTGCTTGACGCTGCCGTGAACCTCAAGTGGCGCCTCTTTGAGGTCGACGCTGCGTGCCTTGACTTCCCGTGTCTTTGTTGTGCGAGTTCGAGTAGCGATAGGTGATCCTCTCTCTAGCGTTGCCTAGTGCCGTTTGGCTAAACCCCAACGATACACCTAGAGTTGCATCTTTTAGTAGACAAAGGTCGCTGGCGGCTAGGATGGATGATCGAGCTGGAGCAGCAGGTTCCGAATTTCGCCGTTTTCCGACTCGGGGTCCGGGCTCACGTCGACCACGTGCCAGCCCTGCGCGCCCAGCCCGTTGAGCTCTTTCATATTGGCTTCCCGGTGTGCTCCGGCGCCCGCATAGTGTAACGTGATGATTTTGTACTCATATTTCATGATTTGATTCAACCGTTTCATCGTAAGAGATGCAACCGTCTTTACGGATCATCCGATTGGCGGGTGAAGACATCCGGTTGGCTGATGGTGCCGGCGGCGGATGCTGCGTACGATGGTAGTCGTGTTCACTTCAGAAATCTTGCCTCACGTCGGCCGATTCTGCGAGGTTACCACGCGCAACGGCCGCATCTTCGGCGAGCTCGTCCGACTCTCGACCGCGTTGTTCTTAGTGCGTTCGAAGTGGTCGGTCGCCACCGGCTCGCGACCGATCGAGGCATCGGAGATTGATGACATCACCGACTTACCGGACCCTCACTTGTAATCGATACCGAAGCCTATGCGCCCGGCCCCGGATATTCCGCCGGATCTTCGATTGTGAGCGGATCGATCTGCGGCGCCGTCTCTTCTTCGGGGTCCTCCGCCTCCGGTGGCGGATATTTCGTCTCGTTCTTGTTGCGTTCGTTCATAGCGTTAGAGTAGCACTTTTTAGCCGTGCTATAGTATTGCATTGTGAGCCCTTCGTTCCGGCTTCGACTCGCAATAGCGGTTGAGGCGACCGTCGACGGTTTTCCGAAGGCCGTGCGCGTCACCGTCATCGATCTCTCGATTGGCGGCTGCCGTCTAACGGCTGGAAGCATCTTCCTAACGGGGTCGGAAGTCCGATTCAGCCTGCCGGTCGGCGCAAGGAATGTCCCTGTTGTCGGACGGATCCGCCACAACTCGAGCAGCTCGACCGATTCGCTCGAATACGGCGTAGAGTTTGCGAAGCTCGCGCCTGACGATGTTCGTGCGCTCGACCATTTTCTCGAAGCGGAACGTTCGAAGAGCGCGGCCGCCGATAGCGCGATTCGTGTCGAGACCGAATTCAGCGTGACATATTCAATGACAGGAACGAAGGATCGAATGAACGCGCTCGCGATCGATTTGAGTCGCGGCGGCATGGGCCTCGCATTCGAGAAGCGCATTCCCGAGGGCAGCATGTTGAACATGCAGTTCGAGTTACCGAACGGCGGAGCGGGGCGCCCCTTGCAGGTGCGTGGAAAAGTGGTGCACGCGACGCAACAATT